>DEPT01000059.1:5985-13254 GCA_002358905.1 Akkermansiaceae bacterium UBA3385 | reverse complement strand
CTGGATGGCCGCGTGAGCTACAACCACGAGCTGAACGCCAACACCCTGCTGAGTCCGTTTGCCGGCGTGCAGTACTACGCCAGTGATTCCGCCACCGTGGATGGCACCAGCACCGGCTCCCTGCAGAACCTGCGTGCAGAAATCGGTGTGGCTGCCAGCCGCCGCATGGGTAAGTTCGGAGTATACGGTGAAGTCGCCCTGCACCAGGACATGGTCCGTAACAACCCGACCGTGAGCATGGAAGGCGTGAGCTACACCGGCATGAACCCCGGCCGTATGGGCCTGAATTTCACCGTGGGCGCGAGCTATGAGCTGAACGACAAGTGGAGCGTGAACGCCAGCTACACAGGCGAGATCGTAGAGAACGCCAATGCCCACAGCGCCAATGTGGGCGCGACCTACAAGTTCTGATAGCTGGTAACCAGGATAAAATGTAAGCCCCTGGCGTGTCAGGAGAACATGCCGGGGGCTTGTTTTCTTCGCGTTTAAGGACCGGTTACTTAATCCTGGCGGGGCATGCCGTCTTCCTGTCGGAAGTTGATTTTCATGGAGTCGAACCAGGCGTGGTGCTGCTGGATGCGCTGGCCCAGATGCGCTTCGCCCGGGCGGGCTTCCCTGGGCAACCATGCGATTTCTGCCAGGGCGCAGATGCGGGGAACGAGCATGTACTCCAGCTTGCGCATGTTGGGGATACATTCGCTCCACAGATTGGCCTGAATGCCGATGACATTGTTGCCGGGTACGGAGGTGTCGAAGTTCAGCACATGCTGCCAGTTGATGTTCTCGAAACCATTGAGCCCGAAGTAGAAACGGTCGCCTTCATTTGTGCCCTGCGGGAAATTGAAGTAGAAAGCGTGGATGGGACAGAGGATGAGCTGGTGCCCGCGAGCTGCAGCTATGCGGGCGTGGTCCATGCCACGCCAGGCCATGACTACGGCATCCTGCGGGAGCTGCGGGGCGCACATGATTTCATCCCAGCCGACCATGAGCCGTCCGTGCTTGCGGAGCACCTGGGCACAGAAATGGGTGAAGTAATCCTGAATCTGGCTTTCGCGGGTCATGCCGTGTTGTTGCATGAATGCCTGGGCTGCGGGGCTTTTCTGCCACTGGTCTCGTGGTACTTCATCGCCGCCAATGTGGATGAAGGGTGCCCGTGGAAAGAGTTCGCACACCTCGTCCAGGACGTCCTCGATAAACCGGAAGGCGAAATCGCACGGAGCCATGACGTGGGTGAATACGCCCCAGCCGGTTTCTACCCTGGGGGCAAAGCCGGGGCAATCATGGTTGCCCAGTTCCGGGTATGCCGTTACGGCGGCACTGGCGTGACCGGGAATTTCAATTTCCGGGATGATAGTGATACCGAGGCTGTGGGCATGGTTCACCACCTCCCGTATGTCGTCCTGGGAGTAGAAGAACTCCACGGGTTTACCATCTGTTTTGTCCTGTTCTACCCAGTCGGCACTTTCCGTGCGTTTGCTGCCGATTTCAGTGAGCTTTGGGTATTTCTTGATTTCGATGCGCCAGCCCTGGTCATCGCAGAGGTGCCAGTGCAGGCGGTTGAGCTTGTACCGCGCCATGATGCTCAGGATACGCTTGGTATCAGCCACCGAAATGGGGTGGCGGCAGGGGTCGAGCATGATGCCTCGGTGGGAGAGAGCGGGGAAGTCCTCTACCTGCATGGAGGGAAGTGCGGGCTTACCCTCTGTATCGGTGCAGAGAGCCTGGGCCAGGGTTTGCGCAGCTGCGGGCAGAGCCGCCGGACTGGCGATGCCGATGCGGATTTCCTGAGGAGTGACACTCAGTTGGTACCCCTCGGGACTGGGCATGTAAAGGTGCTCAATATGGAGTTCTCCCTCTGCTTCTTCCATACGCACGGGAACCCCGGCGGCTATCAGTGCCCGGATGGCTGCCTGTCCGTCTTTTGTGTGGCTGGTGGCGGAATCGATGCAGATGCCATCTCTCAGGAGAAAACCTGTCTGGTCGGGGACTGCGTTGAGCTGACGCGGCTGAGGAATGATGGCTGGCCGGGTGCTGATGGGGGCGGAGGGAACAGCCAGAGCCGGAGCCCAAAGGAGAAGAGCGGCTGCAGATAAACCAAGTGTGCGGAGTGGGGTATGATAACGCATAGAGGAGGAGATAAACAAGGGAAAGGGAAGGGGCCCTGGAGCTCAGCAGTCCTCAAATTCGTACTTGCGGAGCTTCATGAACGTGGGGGCAGGGCGCCGGGAATCCCAGAACAGCAGCAGCATGGCGCCCAGAAGCAGGAGCCGCATGCCTGTATCAAAGGGGTAATCGGTAATCTGGTGCGTGCTGCCCAGGCAGTTGCAGCTCAGCTCCAGACCACGCATCCAGCCCTGGAAATACAGGAGCAGGAAAACACCGCACATGATGACTCCCCAGACAGTGGCCCCGCGGTAACTCCGCTTGGTCAGCAGGCACACGGCCACCACCAGTTCCATGGCCAGCCCCAGACACGCCAGAGGAAAGGAGAAAAAGGCCGGAAGTATGCGGCTGCGGGTCAGAAAATCGACCATTTCGTTCATGCTGGCAACTTTCTGCACGGCTGTGAAGAGGAAAAAGACTCCCAGCCCGATGCGCAGCACGGAAAGCAGCATGTTGACGAATCGATTGTATTTCACGGGTGCAAGTCTACACCAGCACTTGGCTTGCGGCAAGACAGAAGTATGACTGCGGCACTTCCAATACATCTTCAGAAAATAAAAGCTGTCCATTGATGCGCTTATATGGTACAATGAACGCCATGAAGAACTGGAAGATGATACTGCTGGCGGCTATGCTGTTCGTTCCCGCGCAGGCTCAGGATGCAGCGGGTGAAATCACGGCAGATGATTTGCTGGCCGAAATGCGGGCAATGACGGTGAGCCAGGGGAATAAGGATGTGGCCGGGCGTATTCGCAAGGCCAAGCTGAAGATTCCGTTCAGCCTGAGTGTGCGTGGCGAGACCCTCGCTTTCCAGTATAAGGAAGGGAATGCCTGGAAGCGTTTCGATGTGCGCATCAAGGAGAAGAATGTGGATATCGCCCTGGTGGAGAATGGAAAAGCCCGCATCATGGCTCCGGCTCAGTATACCCAGACCATTGCCGGAACGGATGTCTGCTATGAGGACCTTTCCATGCGTTTCCTGTATTGGAAGGGCGGGCAGATGGTGGATGCCGGTTCCAATTCCCGTATCAAAGGCCGCGATTGTTTCGTTGTGCAGGTGCCTAACCCGAATCCTGCCGTGGGGCAGTTTGCCTGGGTACGCATGTGGGTGGATAAGGAAAATGGTACCACCTGGCAGATTGATGGCTACGGTGCAGATGGCAAACTGAAAAAACGCTTCTCCATTACTTCTGTTCAGCGCTTGAGCGATGGAACCTGGTTCTTCAAGCAGATGAAGCTGGAGGTGCGCAATCCTCAGAACCCGGAGCGTACCATTGCACTGGACTATCTGGAAATGGATGATTTGCCTGGCAGAAAATAATGCTTCGTCGTTTTTTTCAGTTGCTGGTAATTCTGCTTCCGCTGGGGGCTTTTGCCTTTGCCTTGCAGCCGGTGCAGCGGCTTATGTTTGGCGGTGAGGCCACCAAGGGAATTCTGCTGCTGCTGGCTGCGCTGGCAGTGCTTGCTGTGCTGGAGGGCCTTTTGTTCCGCTACTGGATTCTCCCTGATTGGAGCGACAAGATGGCCGAGCACTTGTACGCCGGCTCCTACTCCCGGGAGGATGATGCCCTGGCCAGCCTCGCGGAGCGCATCGAAACCGGGAAAAATCCTGAACTTGTGCCTGAGCTGGTGCGGCTGGTGCACGCCCAGTCCTGGCGCTTCCGCGGCTGGCTAGAACTGGCCCGTGTGCAGCAGGATGTGCTGGCCGATGCCAGGGCGGCACTTCAGACCCTGGAGGAAGGAAGCCGTGCGGTGAAAGACCCGGAGGACAGAGCTTTGCTCATGTATCGTGCGGCCCAGCTTTGTGAGAAAAATCTGCAGGATTCCGCCGCGGCTCATGCATGGTTGCAGAAAGTGGCGGAGCTTCATCCGAATACGGTGTATGGTCGCCGTGCGACCGCTCGTCTGGGCTAAGCGTGCTCTGTGTTAATCTGTTGGTACACAACAGAGCGGGGCGTATTTTTCTTTTGGTGCCTGTTGTCCTGTGTCTTTTGGTGTGAATCTTTTATAATACTTTTACAGTCAAGTTGTAAGACTGCGTGGGCGGAATAAACTTGCATAGGAAATGGCAGAGCTGTAGCTTTGACGACCTTTTTTATGGAGGAAACAAAGATTCCGGAGTCATGCCCAGCAACTATGATAAAATGAAAATCTTGTGGGGAGGGGAGCGCTCATGGTGATGCGCCCCCTTTCCTTGCCCCGCACTCTGAAGGGAGTCGGGGGAATACGACTCATCAATATGCCGGGGGTAAAATACCCGGATAAAGTGTTGTATGGGAAAAAGGGAACCGATGTCAGCACAGGCAAGCCGTATGAAGTAGTGCCGCCATGTTCTGTCAGCAGTAAAGAAGCGGCTTCCATGTTGGGGCTTCCTCTTCGCTCTGCGCGTTCCATACTGAACCGGAACCGTGTGAAATGCATGCTGGTCGCACAAGCGGGAAAGACGGCCTGCATGTACTGGGACCGCAAGGGGGTGGAGCATCTCTTATCTCTTCGTCTGCCTATGGTGCAGCAAATTCCTGAATCCTACTGCACTGCCAAGGAAGCATGCTGTATTCTGGTTGTTGCTCGTAGCTCGTTGACACGCTATGTGCAGCGCGGGTGGCTGAAAGAACATCCGCTGCGTTTGCTCACACAGTCCGGAGTTCGCACCTTATCCTTCTTTCTTCGTGCAGAGGTTCGCATGCTTTCCGCACGTCTGAATGCGGCTCGCTCCCACACGAGGAACATCCAGCATGAACGGCTTCACCGCGACTGGTACCTGCAGCGGGAGACCGCTTTCTTGAAATTACGCGAGAGCGAGGAATCTGTGGGAAAATCGTGATTCGCGTAGTCTGCGTCCGGATATTTAATAGGTAGAAAGTTAGCTTGCCAATTTCCGTTTCTGCGCGGAAAATGGCAAGCATGCAGAAGACTGTATCAGACCAGGTGGTGGAAATGCTGGCTGCAGCTGGGGTGCGCCGCATTTATGGCATGGCCGGGGATGCGTTGCACCCTCTCATGGAGGCTTTGCAGCGCGATTCCCGGATTCGCTGGATTCATGTCCGCCATGAGGAAACCGCTGCCTTTGCTGCCAGTGCTGAGTCCCAGCTTACGGGGGAATTGGCCGTTTGCTGCGGCAGCTGTGGCCCGGGGAATATGCACCTTATCAATGGCTTGTATGATGCCAGCCGGAGCGCCGCCCCCGTGCTTGCTCTGGCCGCGCATCTGCCCACCCTGCAGATAGGTACGCACTACCTGCATGAGACTCACCCCACGTTCTTTTTCCGGGAGTGCACCGTTTATTGCGAACTGGCCAGCCGCCCGCGGCAGATGCCGCTGGTGCTGGCCGAGGCCATGCGGGAGGCTCGGGCCCGGCGCGGGGTGGGCATGCTGGTGCTTCCGGGAGATGTGGCGGCCATGGATGCCGTGGGCGAAGCGGAGGAAGCACCTGTGCTGCCGGTAGTGTCCTCATGTTTGCGGGCGGCAGAGCCGGTGATGCGCCGCATGGCGGCATTGCTTAACAAGGCTGTCCGTATATCTTTTCTGTGTGGTATCGGCTGCGCCGGGGCGGAGAAGGATATCGTGGCCCTGGCTGGAAAATTGCACGCGCCCGTGGCTTATACTTTGCGTGCCAAGGACCTTTTGGAGAAAGATAACCCGAATGCCGTAGGCATGAGCGGGCTGCTGGGCTGGGGCGCGGCGGTGCATGCAGTGCTGGATTGCGATGTGCTGGTCATGTGGGGCACGGACTTTCCTTACCGGGACTTTCTTCCACGCAAGGGCTGCGTGATTCAGGTGGACACGAACGCGGCGGCTCTGGGCAGGCGCGTGCCCCTGGCTTTGGGAGTGCATGCGGATGTCGGGGAAGTGGCCCGTGCGCTGTTGCCGCTGGTTAATCCGAACCGCTCAGATGATTTTCTGCGCGCCATGCTTACCTACCATGCGCGTGAGGTAGCCGCCATCAGCCAACCGCTCCGCGTGGTGGATGAGGATGCCCCGCTGCGCCCGGAACTGCTCACCCGCCTGGTGAGCGACCATGCTGAGCCGGATGCCATTTTTACCGTGGATACCGGCACCCCGGATATCTGGTGTGCTCGTTATCTGCAGGCACTTGGTACCCGCCGGATTCTGGGCTCCTTTAATCACGGCTCCATGGGCTGTGCGCTGGCCATGGCGATTGGTGCCAAGACCGTCTATCCGAATCGGCAGGTTATTGCCTTGTGTGGGGATGGTGGCATCTCCATGCTGGCTGGAGACCTGCTCACTCTCATGCAGGAGGGCTTTGCTGTCAAGATACTGGTGTACAACAATTCGGAGCTGGATTATGTGGCGCTGGAGCAATTGAAATACGGACTGCCCGCTCCCTTCGGTACCAATTTGCGCAGCACCAGCTTTGCGGCGGTGGCTCGTGCCATGGGCTTGCAGGCCTGGCGTATTTCCAAAGTAAATGAGGCAATTCCCGCCATCAAGGCCTGGCTGGCTGCGGAGGGACCCGCCTTGTTGGATGCCGCCGTGGACCGCCATGCCATGCCTCTGCCGCCCGGGCTCACCTTCATGCAGGGCCTTGGTTACTGCAAGGGGTTGGCAGAGCAATCTGCCCACACCTCGCTCGATTCGGTCAAACGCCTCCTCTTCGGCAACCGGAATTTCTTTTGTTAGTCATTCTTCCTCCTTCCGTCCGCTCCGTAGGAGCGGATATCGTCTGCCGCAGGCAGATATCGTCGCCCGAAAGGGCGATATCGTCCGGGCAACGCCCGGATATCGTTCCCTGTGGAGCATAGTATAAATAATAGCGAGCAAAGGGAAAAATCATAAGCTCACTATTCCTATAGGTTTACGGTGTAGGGCAAGTGTTGTTGTTTTTTACGCATTTGTTGGTTCGTTGTCAGGTGGCTTCGTCCGCTGCGCGGTCCGCGCCCACCCAGGGGCGCGGCGACGAAATCCTGTGCAGCTTCAGCTGCGCACGAACTTCCTTTACTTCGTACTTCCCACCTCGAACCTCGTACTCGGATGTTACGCTGCAAATTGCCCCCGGTATTCCCAGAATGCCCGCGCGTTTCTGACCCCTCTCTGGTCCACATACCGCGTGCGCAGCAGCGTAGCATCCCTGTGTCCTATCTCCAG
>DEPT01000059.1:0-5899 GCA_002358905.1 Akkermansiaceae bacterium UBA3385 | reverse complement strand
GCAGCGCATCCTGCGGCCAGGGGCGGGCTGGGGAATCCCACCCCGCCGCCCGGCGCAGTTCCCGCCAGTGGTGCAGCCAGTTGGGCGGGCATATCTTTTCATTATTTGCGTGTTTGTGAGCTCGTAGAATCCGCAGCAGCGGCTTGTGAATCGTCACCCGTCGCGCGCCGCCGGTCTTGCTGTGGCGGGGCAGAATATAAATCGCCCGCTCCTGCAAATCCACCTGCTCCCAGGTGAGCCGCGCCACCTCATGCGGGCGGATGCCGGCGTAGAGCATCATTCCCACCGCCGCTGCGCAGCTGCCGCCCTGGTAGGTCTCTGCCGTGGTGGTAATCCGCTCAATCTCCTGCGGTGAGAGAATCGGCACCTGCTGCTCCACCACCCGCGGTGTCTCCACCCGTGCCACAGGATTCGAATCGCACCATCCGCGCTTCACCGCCGTGCCGAACACCCCGCTCAGAATCAGCCGCGCCTTCTGCCGTTGCCGCGGCGTATCAAACGCCTGTTCGATATACTCCGCGCACTCCTGCGGCGTGATGCTTCGCACCCGCCGCCGCGCCAATCCCGGACACCGCCTCATGAATCGCCGCGTGAAATACCGGAAATCGTACACCGTCCGCGTCCGCCTTTCCTTCCGCGCCTCCAATGCAGCTTCCACCGCTTTTTCAAAAGTTACCGTTTTCTCTTGCTTCTGTAGGGCGGTTTTTCCTGCTGTTATACATTTCAAGGCTCGTTTCACTCGGCCTTGCCCTGCAACCAGTGCAGTCTTAGCAACCATAGCTGCATCCAGGATAGATATCCCCGTACTTCGTAATATGGCCAGCGCAGCCTTGTCCATCTCTGTATCGTTCGTGTTCATGTTCTCGTGGATTCGGAATCCGCAAGTCAAGCATGAAAGAGATTGATGTAACAGAATAAATTACACATGGGATGCCGTTTCCCGGTGATTAGAATCAGCTGATGTTTGTATGAAATGCAATTGGTTAATATTCCATTGCTTTTGTATAGTAATTCGCGGATTCCGAAAGCGTAGACTCAAGGGGTCATGTTGGATAAGGGTAAGAGGATTCTTTTTTTGGGCAATGGTGTGAACCGTGTTGCTGGTAGAAATGAGACGTATTCATGGGGAAAACTGCTCGATGAAATGGAGTCTTCCTATGCACCTCTTTCCGAGCGAGATTCTGGATTGCCATACTCACTGAGGATTGAACGTATACAGAATTATGCATTGTTGGAGGGTAAAGACTTCCTCGATGAGTGGCGAGGAAAACTGAAGTCCTTGAAGCCGACTTTTGCTCATCGTCTCATGGCGCAGGTTGTTCATGATTCGTTTTCAAAAGTATTGACCACGAATTACGATGATGCCATGGAGTCAGCTCTGGCTGAATTGCCTTGTATGAAAAAGGTACGAACTGATAAATATGTAACTCATATTCATGGACAGGCAAGTAAAGCTGATTCCAAGCTCGTGATGACTCAGCAGTCGTACATTGAAGCTACTGTGACACTTTCTGAGCAAGAGTGGCTGGACGACTTTTGTAATAAGGAAGTTCATATTTGCGGCTTTTCTATGGATGCAGGAGAATTGCTGATTTGGAGTGCCCTGCGCGAGCGCCAGCGGCGTCTGCGTGAGCAGACCAGCAATTTTGCCCCCATTGTGAACCATGTTTTCGTTTATCTTTTTTATACAGAAAAGGATGAATCGCCGCAACGTGCTCTCGCAACATTACTGCGCAGCTATGGTGCGCGGCCTTTGCTTATCCCTGTTCCTCAAGGTGATTATCGCGCAGCGTGGTTGCAGCTGTATGGCCGAATGAGTCTGATTCTGAACCAGCAGCGCTACGCGGAGGAAAATAGCCAATTCGTCTGTACTGAAGCTCGTCCTCAGATTGAAAGTAAAGATTCTCCTTTGATTTCGGCGTATGTCCCCAGTGCCAAACATCCGAATTGTGCGTGGGTTTCAGTATCAGAAACAAAGCGGAATAAGTATGCGACTCTTTATTTTTACATCGATTTAGATGGCGTAGTGAGCATGTGGCAATGTTCAAGCGCGGAACTTAAAAATGCCTTTGCCCAGTTGAATGTACCTCTGTGTTCCCGATTAGATTTCCATTTGTATCTCGATGTCTGCAAGGGAAAGCTATTTTACGCTCCTAAGGGGGAACCTTCGATGGCTCTGTTCCCCGTTGCACCTCTGACACGCATAGATAACGGAGCTCATTTTGACCATCTTCTTAGTCTTCACAAAAAAATTAACCATTAATTCCTCATTTATTTCATGAAACTTCATCTCCCTATTTTACTTCGTAAGGCTTTGCTGGCCTGTTTCGCCTTTACTTTTGCTTGTTCAGCCACATCCGCAGCTGCGGATCTTACGCTGGGTGGCGATGCTTCGCTGACCATCGATTATGCCGATGCTGATTCTATTCCCGACTTGGCAGGTGGCACGCTTCAGCTGAGTGGCGACACCGTCCTTCTCCTTTCCAATTGCGGAGTAGGTGATGGTAAGACCTACACGCTGCTCACCGGGGTGGGCGCTCTGTCAGACGCTGATGGAAACCCGCTGACCCTGACGGATGAAAACAATGCTGCCTCACTATATTTCGATACCTCCCAACCCGGCACCGGTTTCTGGGTAGGTGGTATTCTGCAATTTGTTGATGGCAATCTGCAGCTTGTGCTGCATTCAGGGGGCGCTCTTACGTTGACTCCTATCATGTCTCGTAAATACGGTTCTGTCAGTTATAGTTTCTATGCAAATATAACCTACCAAAATATTAGTTACACCCATAATAGTAACCAGGCTACCGGCGGAGCAATATATACCAATGGTAATGTGGCTACACTGAATAACAACGGTAGTGTAGTGTTTAAGGGAAATACTGCATCATCATCTTCCGATTATGCACATGCTGGAGCAATAGATGTGGGAGAAGGCAAGTTAACGATGCGTAACAACGGGTGCGTGCTCTTTGAAAGAAATACGGCATCATCATCCGGTTCAGGGGCGGTATCCGGCGGAGCTCTTTATGGTCATAGAGGTACGATAGAGCTGTGCAATAATGGTAGCGTAAAGTTTAAAGAAAATGCCACTGCGAGTTCTGCTTCTCTTTCTTCAGCTGGCGGTGCGATTTATGCGGCTGTGGGTTCTACTCTGAAAATCAACAACAATGGTGAAACCATATTCTTGGGGAATTATGCACACGCAACACGTACAAATGCGTATGGCGGTGCGATTTATAAGACGTATGGGATTTTCTCCATACAGAATAATGCCTCCGTCGTTTTTGAAAAGAACTATACCTTGCAGAAGGAAACCTTGCGTCTGCAAAGTATTTTTGCGTACGACTCGGATGAAATGATTGTCGATTTTTCGGCTCCCAAGGGAGGTAAGATAGAGTTCCGGGATAGTATACACATAGATGTGGCTTCCTTTTCATCTTCTGCCTTTCATCTGAACAATTGGTATGAGAATGAGTCTGGGAAGCAGGTGCCTCAGACCGGCGATATCATCTTCACCGGAGCGGATTCCACGGCGGAGAATCTGAAGGCGATTCTGGCCGCACACAGTATTAACCGTGAAGCGACGGCAGATGAAATCCGGCTCTCCAAAACCTCAGAGGTACATGGAACCTTGCAGTTGCATGATGGTTGCCTCATTATTCGAGATGGCGCTATCATGATGGCTGATGGTATCAAGGTGCATTCTTCAGCCAGTCAGGAAAGTATGCCTACCCTGTTGCTTCACGATGGAACACTGACGAGCTATAGGAATTCTTCATTGCAACACAATGCCATCACCATTTCCAGTGGGGCTGCGTTGGAACTCGCAGGGCAGAATGAGGCAAGATACAGCGCGATTACCATGTCCGCGGGCAGTTCGCTCATTGCGAATGTAGATAATACACACGCAACAAATGCGGCGCTGACGCTGAATAGTTCCTCCCTGACCATATCCGGCGAGCTGACGCTTAAGCTGAATGCCGCAGCTGGTATTACTGATGGTCAAACATTTGCTTTGCTTACCGGGGTGAGTCAGCCGACCAACTGGACTAGTACAAATATCACCGTCACAAGCGGAACCGCTGGCTGGGATGTATCGTTTGATGATTTGTCCTGGGTTGGCGATACTCTCTGGCTGTATTATGATTCGCGTCCGGATTTAGTGACCGCCACCTGGACCAATGAAACTGCCGATAGCAAGTGGAACACCACCTCCCTCAACTGGGAACAGGATGAGATTGATTACGAATATGAGGATGGTGTCGCTGTTGTGTTCGGTGATGAGGGGGCTGGAACCGTGACTTTGGTGGGGGTTATTGCCCCGGGCAGTGTGCTGGTAGATAGCACACAGGATTACACCTGGGATGCTGATGCGACCGAGGGCGGCAAGCTCACGGGTAGCATGGCGCTTACGAAGAAGGGAGAGGGCAAGCTGACCATCAATACGGAAAATGATTATACGGGTGGCACTTCCATTCTGGATGGTACCGTGGTCGCCGGTACGGCAACCGCGCTGGGTACGGGGGCTGTGCAACTCAACGGCGGCACGCTGGAAATCGGTGCTGCTGGTGTAGCAAATGTTATCTCTAACTCCGGCACCAGTGCTCTGCAGACATTCGCAGGAATCACACATATTCTGACGGGAACCTTCAGCAACAGCGGCACGCTGACGCTGAGTGGAAGCTATGATGCCCGGAATCTGGGCAAGTCGTCCACATGGAACAGTTATGTGGATATCAACGACACGGTCAGTGCCGATGGCAGCGGTTTCGTCCGCGAAAACGATTTCTCTGTTCAGCTGGTTAATGGAGGAACGGTGGATAGCTCGAATGCAGTCGTCGAATACCAGGGGCAGACTCTGTCAATGTCGGGAGGCGTGGGCATGGGCGTGGGTACCATGAAATATGATACCTACCGCATTCTTTCCGGTCATACGGCAGATGCATTGGCTATTCACCAGTACGATGCAGCTAGCGCCAATGCCAAGGTGACATTGGCTACAGATGGTGTGCTGAATGCCAATGATGCCAACGGTGTGGAGGTGACGGCCAACGGCGGTACCATCAACCTGACGGCAGGTGCGCTGAGCGGCACGTGGACCGATGCTACCGTGAATGCCTCGGGCGGTGCTCTGCTGGGGAAATTCGCCGGTATCAGCACGCTGGTGGGCACGAGTTTCAACATGGGCAGCACAGCAGTGCAGAACGACGGTACGCTGACGCTGAGCGGCAGCTTTAATGCCAGCGGTATGGCTTCCACCCTCACCAACGTGAATATGCGAGTGGATGAGAATGGTACTGTCGCTCAGGATGGCAGTGGTTTCCTGCGCACGGGTGACTTCACTGTGCTGGTCGCCGACGGCACGGTGGATAGCACCAACGCCACTGTGACCTACGGTGGCCAGACGCTGAGCATGACGGGCGGCACGGGCTTTGGCGTGGGTACAGTGCAGTATGATACCTATCTGCTGAAGGGGAATGATACCGCCACGGTGAGCAAGATTGCCGACATGGCTGGTGATGCTCTGCAGAAGATTGATATGCAGGGTGGCACGCTGCATGTGAATGCCAGCACCGATAAGCTGGTGGCCACAGGCGGCAATATCCAGCTGAGTTCCGGAACCCTGGGCGGCTTCATTGGCGGTACCACTGCGGTAGCCGTGAACGGCACAGCCACCATCAGCGGCAATAACAGCTACACGGGCGGCACGAGACTGAGTAATGGTAACCTGACCATTACCCATGCCAATGCGCTGGGCAATGCCATCATCAGCACCACCGGCAGCAGCAGCCTGAGTGTGGGCAATGGTGTGACTCTGGCTCTGGGCTCTGCCATCAGCAACAGCGGCACGCTGGCCCTGAGCGGAAGCATCAATGTCAGCGCACTGGCTAAATCC
>DEPT01000002.1:19472-50654 GCA_002358905.1 Akkermansiaceae bacterium UBA3385 | reverse complement strand
CACAAAAGTTGGGCTTGACCCGATTCTTTGGTATTTTCTGGATTTACTGCCACCTGTATTTCCTACCCCGGCGGCGGGTTACTGTACATCATGATGCACACCTCTGTTCAACTGTGCATCACCGTGTGCATTTCCTTTACCATACCCAAATGGACGGAAGCGAGCAAAAAAGAACGCCCGTTAAGGGGTTACAGCCTTAACGGACGCTAGAATTCAAGGATTTTTATGGAGCATAGGGGATTCGAACCCCTGACCTGTTGCGTGCGATGCAACCGCTCTACCAACTGAGCTAATGCCCCGTTTTGCAATTGTGCGGGGTGATTTTACCTTTTCAGAGGGAGGGGTGCAAGCTTTATGTGGACATTTTTTTGTCAGTAGAGGAGGAATGGTGGTCATCTTGCGTATTAAATGGCTGAAAGCCGGGGTATTGACTTGCCAAGGTTGGATGAAGATGCTAGAGTTGGACAGGAGCACACCAATCATGGAGAACATTCTGGAGATATCGAAACTGAGCATGCACTTTCCTGTGCGTGGCGGTGTGTTCGGTCAGCGTATAGGTACGCTGAAGGCGGTGGATGATGTATCGCTGAGCATTGCACCTGGTGAAACACTGGGACTGGTAGGGGAAAGCGGCTGCGGCAAGAGCACAATAGGCCGCTGCATTGTGCGTCTGCTGGAACCCACGGCGGGCACTATCCGATTCATGCGGCACAATGTGACGCACCGCGCGCAGTGGCGTTTGCGGAGTCTGCGCCGCAAGGTGCAGATGGTGTTTCAGGATCCGGCGGGATCCCTGAACCCGCGAATGACGGTTCGCCACCTGATTTCTGAGCCGCTGGAGATTCACGGTTTGGGTACAAGTGCAAGCCGGCGCCGGCGCGTGGCCGCCCTGCTGGATCTGGTGGGGCTGCCGTCTACGGCCCTGGAGAAGTTTCCGCATGAGTTTTCCGGCGGGCAGAAGCAGCGTATCGGCATTGCCAGAGCACTGGCCATGGGGCCGAAGCTGCTGGTTCTGGATGAACCGGTGAGCGCGCTGGATGTTTCAGTGCAGAGTCAGGTGCTGAATCTGCTGCTGAACCTGCAGCAGGAGCTGAATCTTTCATATTTGTTCATTTCGCACGATTTGTCTGTGGTGCGGCATATTTCTGACCGCGTGGCGGTAATGTATATGGGAAAGATTGTGGAGATGGCTGATGCAGACCGTCTGTATGACCATCCCTGCCACGCCTACACCCGTGCCCTGCTCTCTGCTATTCCGATTCCGGACCCGACCCAGCGTCAGCGCACGCCCATTTTGCCGGGGGATGTACCCTCCCCGATCGACCCGCCGCCCGGCAGCGCCTTTGGTCGCCGCATCAACCACCCGTATCTGGATGCTACGGTGGGCATGGATTTGACACCCCGGGAACTGGAGCCCGGCCACTGGGTGGCACCGGATCCCTGCGCCGTATCGCTTTCCGACATGCAGAAGCTCGGGGTGGATATTTACCAGTAATACCTTGTACCGGCAAAGCGGGCGTATTGGTTCCGCACACTGGCGGGTTCATGCATCAGCGTTTCAAAATGCTTTCCCTGCTGCTGGCTTAATTGGGTGTTGCCATGGGTGCAATGCTGGGGTAGAATGTGGGGCATGAGCAACATTCTCCGCATTGGCACACGCGGCAGCGAACTCGCCCTGGCGCAGACGCACCAGGCCATTGCCGCCCTGAAGGCAGCAAACCCCGGTCTGGAGTGCGAAATCCGCATCATTTCCACAGCGGGTGACCAGCGCACGGATATTCCGCTGCACATGGTGAACAGTGCCACTAATACGGGGGACAAGGGAGTGTTCATTGCTGCTATTGAGGATGCCCTGGCGGCAGGCGAGGTCGACTGCGCTGTACACAGCCTGAAAGACATGCCGGGGGTGCTGGATGAGCGTTTTGCTCTGGCTGCCGTACTGCCCCGCGAGGAGATTCAGGATGTTCTGGTGATGAAGGCAGATGCCGATGTGGATAAGCTGGTGATTGCCACCGGCAGTGTGCGCCGCACCCACATGGTGCATACTTTCTGGAATGGGCGTGCTCGCACAGTCCCTGTGCGTGGCAATGTGGCTACCCGGCTCCGCAAAATGGTGGAGAATCCGGAGGTATCGGCCACGCTGCTTGCCCGCGCCGGGCTGAACCGACTGGGCTATGACCGCGAGGCGTTTGAGGTGGAAGGCGTTCCAGTGCGAGTGATGGAGCTGCCGGTGCAGGATTTCCCCCCCGCCCTGGGACAAGGGGCGATTGCCCTGGAATGCCGCAAGGATGATGCTACCGCTATCGGCATGGTATCCCGTGTGAACCACGTCCCCACGTATCGCTGTATTTCCTGTGAACGCGCTTTTCTGAACCTGCTTCAGGCAGATTGCTCCGTGCCCGTTGGCGGCTATGCCACTATCAACGCGGACGACAGCATCACCCTGAATGTGGTGCACTATTCTTCCGCAACAGAGTTCTGCCGCCTGAGCGAAACCGGAACAAGCCCGGATGAAGTAGCGGCAGCGCTGCACAGCAAGCTGTTAGATGCAGCAAAATGAAGACAGCCGCGCATAAATTTCTTGACAAACGAGAACCTCGTCTGTAAAATACGCGCGTACAAGTTCCGGTCCGTTACGAGATTGGGGCGGGTCTGGGACCCGCTCTTTTTTTGTACACGGACACAAATCTACATTCATCACACAACCAAGACACAAGAAAATGGCCTCCACCGATATTTCCGCTCTGATTGATTACTATGTTCGCGAAAAAGAACTGACCCGCGAGCGTGTTATCCAGGCTCTCGAAGCCTCGTTCATCACCGCCTATTCCAAGATGGTGCCCGGTGCAGACCGCATCAACAATATCCGCGCCGTTGTGAACCCTCAGAAAGGCACAGTCAAAATCAAGGCTGAGATGATTGTGGTAGAAGATGAGGAACTGGCCGATGCTTTCAATGAGGTGAAGCTTTCTGTGGCCCAGGCCGCCGGAGCCAAGAAGGGCAAGACCTACATGCCCGGTGACACCATCAGCGTGAACATCACCCCGAAGGATTTCGGCCGCATCGCCGTGCAGACGGCCCGCCAGACCATGCAGCAGCGTATCCGCAAGGCTGAGCAGGAAATGCTGGCAGAAGCTTTCCGCGACCGCGCAGGCGAAGTGGTAACCGGCACCGTGAAGCGTTATGACAAGGGCGACGTGATTGTGGAGGTGGAGAAGTTTGAGGGGCTTGTGCCCCTGCGCCAGCGCATTCCCGGTGAGGAATACAACAGTGGCGACAAGATGCGTTTCTACGTGGTAGAAGTGCGTGACGGTGTTCGCGGCAACGAGCTCATCCTTTCCCGCAGCCACCCCAACCTGGTGCGTCGCCTTTTCGAGAACGAAGTGCAGGAAATCGCCGACCGCACGGTGGACATCCTCACCATTGTGCGTGAGGCTGGCTACCGCAGCAAGATGGTGGTGCGCAGCAACGACCCGAACGTGGATCCCATCGGCGCCTGTGTGGGTATGCGCGGTGCCCGCGTGAAGAACGTAGTGAACGAACTGAACCACGAGAAGGTGGACATTCTGGAATACACCGATGACAAGGGCGCCATGGTGACTGAGTCCCTGGCTCCGATTGAACCCATCAAGGTGAATGTGGATAAAGCAGCCCGCGTGGTGACCGTTGTGGTGGAAGACGACAAGGCCGCCGCCAAGGCCAAGGGCCGCAAGGGCCAGAATGTACGCCTTACCGCACGCCTTATCTCCACCCCCGAGGAACGCTGGGATGTGCGCGTGGAAGCATACGACGAGAAGGCTCAGGCCAAGAGCCTGGCCAATGAAGGCGCCAGCGAACTGGCTACCATTCTGGGTATCTCCAACTCCATGGCTGCAACGATGGTGGCCTCCGGATTCACGACCGTGGAAGGTATTGCCGAATATGCCGACGTTGAAAGTCTGGTGGAAGCACTGAGCATTTCTGAAGAGGAAGCCCAGGACATCCTGAACAAGGCTAAAGCCAATATCTGAGACGGAACTCCAACACCTAAACAAGTTTTATAGAACACATGGCAAATAAAGACGACAAAAAAGCCCCCGTGCTCGACTTAATCGGGGGAACCAAGAAGAAGAAAGGGGCTGCACCGAAGGAAGCCCCGGCCAAATCCCCTGCTCCGGCAGCCAAGGAGAACGCCCCGAAAAAGGCCGCGCTGGATTTGCTTTCTCCCCGCAAGCCTGCCCGCAAGGCTCCGGCTGCTGAGCAGCCCGTAGAGCAGAAACCGGCACCCGCTCCCAAGGCGGAGCCCGCACCAACCCCGGCCCCGGCACCCACCCCGGAGAGCGATGATGCCGGAAAGGTGATGAACATCAAAGCCCCCATTTCAGTGGCAGATCTTGCCACGCTGATGGGCATGAAGCCCTTCAAACTGATTGCCGAGCTGCTTCCCATGGGCGTTTTTGCCAACCCCAGCACCACGCTCGACAGTGACCAGGTGGCAGCCCTGTGCGAAAAACACGGCTTTACCTACGAACGCGTACGGCGCGAAAAGGGTGCCGGCGTGAAGGCCCCCGTGGAGGAAATCAAGGAGCCGGAGGCTGTCGCCGTTGAGGAAGAGCCGGAGGACGCTCTGAAAGTGCGTACGCCCATCATTACCGTGATGGGCCACGTGGACCATGGCAAAACCTCCCTGCTCGACTACATCCGCCGCACCAAGGTGACCGCTGGTGAAGCCGGCGGCATTACCCAGCACATTGGTGCCTACACCGTGCAGCACGGCGAAAACACCCTCACGTTCATTGACACCCCAGGCCACGCCATCTTCACAGAGATGCGCGCCCGCGGTGCAGACGTGACTGACATTGTGGTGCTTGTAGTGGCTGCCAATGACGGTATCATGCCCCAGACGAAGGAAGCCATCATGCACGCCAAGGCTGCAGGCAAGACCATCATCGTGGCAGTGAACAAGTGCGATCTTCCCGCGGCTGACCCGGTGCGCGTGCGCACGCAGCTCATGGAGAACGACCTGATGCCCACCGATTTCGGCGGTGAGATTGAATGCGTGGACGTATCCGCCCACACAGGCGCCGGTATCGATGATTTGCTGGACCTGCTCTGTCTGCAGGCCGAAGTGCTGGAACTGAAAGCCAACCCGAAGGCCAACTGCCGCGCCTCCATCATCGAAGCCCGCATGGAACAGGGCAAGGGCAGCTCCGCCACCGTCATTGTGCAGAGCGGCACACTCAAGGTCGGCATGCCCTTCATCTGCGGTCCATACTCCGGCAAGGTGAAGACCATGCTCGATGACAAGGGGCAGCGCATCAAGAAAGCCACCCCCGGCATGCCAGCAGAAGTTTCCGGTTTCCTGGAGACTCCGAATGTAGGTGATGAGCTGGTGGAAATGGAAAACGACCGAGCCGCGCGCCGCCTTTCCGATGAGCGCCTGGAGGAACTGCGCCAGCAACGTCTCATGGCCCCCCGCCGCTCTCGCATGGAAGACATTCTGGCTATGATGGGAGATGGAGCCCAGAAGGCCGTCCTGAAACTCTACCTGAAGGGTGACGTGCAAGGTTCTGTGGAAGCCATCAAGAAGGCTATCATGGACATTGAGAGCGACAAGGTGGAATGCCAGTTCATCGGTGCAGCTGCCGGCCCCATCTCCGAAAGCGATATTCTGCTTGCTTCCTCTTCCGATGCAGTTATCCTCGGCTTCAACGTGAAGGTGGAAAGCAACGCCGTGAAGGCCGTGAAGCGAGAAGGCGTGCAGGTGAAGATTTACTCCATTGTGTACGAGCTTATCGACCAGGTGAAGGACGCTATGCTGGGTCTGCTGGAGCCTGAAACCCGCGAAACCGTACTGGGCCACGCCGAAATCAAGCAGGTATTCAAGCTGAACAAGGGCAAGGCCGCCGGTTCCTTCGTGACCGATGGTAAGATGAACCGCTCCGCAGAAGCCCGCGTGCTGCGCGATGGCCAGGTGGTGTTCGATGGCAAGATGTCCACGCTCCGCCGCTTCCAGGACGAAGTAGAGGAAGTCAAGGCTGGTCTGGAGTGCGGTATCCGCCTGGCAGACTACAACGACTACGAAGAGGGCGACATCATCGAATGCTACACCCTGGAGAAAATCAAACAGACATTGTAAGCAACCATGGCTACACGACGTCTTGACAAAGTGAACGAGCTGATGAAGCGGGAAATCGGCACCTTCATTCAGAAGGAGTACGAATGGTCCGGCACCATCGTCTCAATCCTGGATGTCGAGATTACAGAAGACCTGAAAGAAGGTCGCGTATGGGTGGGCGTGGTAGGCCGCATGGCCCCGGCCCAGGTTATCGAGAAACTGAACCGCAAACGCGGTGAAATTCAGAAAGCCGTGAGCAAGCGTGTTGTACTGCGCAACACGCCCAAGCTCACGTTCAAGCACGATAACTCAGCCCAGCGCGGTGTGAATCTGGTGAATCTTCTGGATGACATTGAACAGAACCTGCCCAAGGCACCACCCCTGCCGGAGGGCGAGTTCGACCCGGAAATCTGACCAACCCACAATACACCCTATGGCCGGCAAACTTTCCATCAGACGCGTAGGTAATTTTCTCCCGAGCATGTGTCTGGCAGGAGTTCTGCTGGTCATAGCCGTTATCATATATCTCTGCACAGTCGGGCTTCCCGACTGTGCATTGCGCTATATCGAGGCAGAAGCAGCGAAACAGGGTGTAAAGCTGCAGATAGAAACTATCAAACTTTCGCCAAAGTCGGGGCTTGCGGCCAAAGCAGAACAAGTCGAGCTGGAGCTTCCCCAGGCAGAAGCTCCACCCATCAGGCTGACGGCACGCAAAGTGCTGGTTTCATTCAGCCTTACCCGCATGCTGACCGGTGATTTGCGCCCGTACAGCGTATCGGTAATGGGGCGCAAATTGCATATACCGTATGGCGCAGAGGCTGAAGAAGAGCTGATTCTGAAGGACATCGAGCTATACGCCGCCTTCATCCAGAACAGCGAAGCAATCCAGGCCTCCCTGAAAGCAGATTACAGCAACATCAGCCTGGAAGCGAAACTCCTGCTTACCCAGCCGGAAAAAGCACTGGAGCTTCCACAAATAACGGATACACCGGCAGAACCAGATAAGCCGCTGGATATCAAGTCCTATCTCAAGCTTCTCAGGAAGGAACTTGCCCGCCAGAATTGGGATAAAGACAACCAACCACTTATCAAAATTTCGGCAGTTCACGGAAAAGAATGGAAAGCAGACCTGGAAGCCAGCATCCCCAGTTACAATTCCAAGCACTTCCAGTTCCGCGAGGCGAATCTGAAAGCAAGCATTCGTGAGAATGGTGTCGAAATTGAAAAACTGAATTTCCGCACCATCGAGCCGGATTCCATCGTATCCCTGCAGGCTTCGTACGATTGGACGGACCGGGAACTGGAGTTCTCCACAAAAAGCACAGCCCCGCTTCTGCGCATTCTCCGCGATTACCAGGACGAAGAACTTCCCGAGTTACTTTCCATCATCCAGGCGGACGAGGAATCCCCCCCCTTAATTGAATTAAGTGGTACTGCCAGCCTGTCAGAAGATTACGCACTCAACCGGATTGCACTTCGCGGCAAGCTGGATGAAAAGAAACTGAACCTGGGGCGTACCCATATCAAGCATCTCAAGCTGGATTTTTTCATGAGCAACGGACAGTTCATCATTGATACTGTCGACATGAAATTAGAAGAAGGATACATCAAGGCAGCGGCTCACGCCTCTGGTGGCAAAGGAGAAGCAAAAATTGTTCTTTCCCTGCCGGATGAAACACTGCTGACTCTGGCCGAAGATTTCGCCGGGATAGAGAAGTTAGCATTACCGGAAGGACTTGTTCTGGATAGCAATCTGAACATAAAGCTACAATGCAGCATGCTGGTGGCTCCTTTCGAACCTGGAAAAAGCCATTTCGAGGATTTAATACCGACACTGGAATCCGTCTCACTGCAAATTGATACGGCACAAGCAAAATACAAAAGTACCGAACTAGAGCTGCCAAATTTCAAATTGCTCGCGGACGGGCTGCAGTACAACGAGGAAAGCGTAAAAGCAAGATTACTGACAGTTGATACCCATCTGACTGTGTCTGATGAAGAACAGAATATACTGGCCCGGAATCTGAATCTCACCCTGAAAGCAGAAGATTTCCAATTGGCAGAACACTTCAACCGAATTCACGCAGACATGGTAACATACGAATGCCATGCAGATGACGTGAAACACGAAATTGCGACGCTTGAAACGCTTAACACCACGGGAAGTATTGCCGGAATTGACGCCCAACTCGACAATATCGTTGAAAGTCTGCGTTCCGGCAGCATTGAGACAAAATGCAATGTCAGCAACTTAGCCTATGGTGATAACTCAGCATCCGAACTTTACCTGTACAGCAAAATCCCGGCAGGCCTGAACCTGGGCAACGCATGGAAACACATGCAGACGGATGCCCATGTCGAAGCTTCGGTTCAGGAAATACGCAGCACAGAACCGTTCCTGGCGAAGCTGACCAAGTTCAGTCTTAACCATGTAGCACAAGATACCATTCAGCTGAAGCTTACCAGCAGTATTAACGAAGAACCACTTTCTCTCGTGGGTACTGCTATGCTGAAAGATGATGCGCGGCTGGAACTCAGCTCCATGGACTTACAGCTTCCGGCAGCATCGTTGAAACCGCTTTTCGGAGGGGAACCTCTCCAGGAATTGAAACTCCCCGGATTAGTGAAAGCAGAAGGCTCCGCCACAATAGATACAAACACAGGAACCGTGCAGAACTGCACATACCGGGTAACGATTCCGGAACTTATCCGCGTATGCCGGAATGTGTATGTGCACAAGGGTATGGAGATACCCCTCGACCTGGAGGTTGAAGGCCATTTCTCCACAGCACCGGATGGCAACATGCATTATGATGCCAGGGTGCAGGCCCGACACGCACTGGGAGAACTCGATATCAACGTGAACGGTAATCCCCTGAAAGATTGCCACGTTACCGGCCGCAACACGATACCGGTGGATATCATCAATGCGCTCATCGACAATGCGGACGCGCACTGGATTATGCGAGACTTCCGCTGCAAAGCAGGCGTTACGCGCAATGTCATTGACAACATTGATGCCACCATCCGATACGATAAAGGAATCTACGTCTATACCACCTGCGATGCCGCGCTCTACAACATGGAATTCCTGCTGGGTGCCATTCGTGATAAGGAAGATGCGAAAGGCAACGCGACCGGCGAGGAATATCTCCGGACAGACCTGAGCAGCAACCCGTACAGCCTGATTAAAGAAGGCCGCTGCGGCGTGGAGGTCATCGTGCAGATGGATTGTGCAGATGACCAGGGTAATCCCCTGCCCGAACGCCTGCGCATCAACCTGAACAACCCGGACCTGTTGTATGACAACCGCCCATGGCTTAAGCGAATGAAGTTTGATGGCGGCGCCACCACAAGCCGGATTACCGGCGAAGCCGTGCGGTTCAACATCGAGAACAACACCATCAGCCTGCACAAGCTCCGCGGCTCATGCTACCCGTCCTATTCCATAGGCATGTTCTACGCACCCATCCAGCATTTCATGGAGGATATCATTCTGCGTGAACCAGCAAAAGTGCAGACAGACTACTGCATTTTCCCGCTTTCCCGGAACTGCGATGTTCCCATGAAGGGGCTTATTCATGCATCTGCGGCGAAAGGTGCCGGCTTCAACTTCCTGGGCACAACCATCCCCTTCACTGATTTCAACGGCTTTATCAATATCAGCGATGTGGATGTATACCTGGACCGCATGAACGCTCAATGCTGGGGCGGTGTCATGAATGGTTCTCTGCGTATTGATTTTTCCGGCGAGCGCACCTCACTGGATGGCTACTTCGTAGCCAGCAACATGAACCTTAAGGATATTGTTGCTTCCTACGGCGAGGATTTCTCCTCTGCCGTATGCAATGGATACATCCGCTTCCAGGCTCCCTCTCCGGATCTGGACGCTATCCAGGCCTACGGTGAAGTAAGCCTTAAAGACGGAGACCTGATGCAGATTGGTCTTTTCCGACCCATTCGTAGTCTGTTGGACGACATGCCGGGCAACCTGGCCAAACTGCAACAGACTATTACTCGCACGGAAGCGCCCGCCGAGCCCAACGGCATTGACAAATTTATCCGCTTTATCTTCAATCAGGGCAGCTCCGCTGTTGACAAAGTGCAGGATTCCGCATACAGCGTGCCGTTTGCCAACCATTTCATCCGCTACGGCATCGATGAAGCTCACACGAAGTTCGATATCACCAAGGGGCACCTCATCACCCGGGACATGAAAGCCATGGGCTATAACCTGAATGTAAAAGTAGACCTGGATATCAACCTGGACACACTTACCATGCAAGGAGATTTGTGGCCCAAGATATCCAGTGTTCCCACGGCTATCATCTCTCCCATCACCATTCTTTCTGACTTCCTCATCGATATTGATATATACGGTGATCTGGTAAACCCGCAGTGGAAATTCGGACTGAGCAAGAAGCTCAAAGGTGAAACACCTAGCCTGACAGAGACTCCCGCGGAGAAGAAGTAAACAACAATATGGAGCAGCTTTCACAGGTGGCGGCCATACTGGTATCCCTATTATACATTGCAGGAATAGGACTTGCAGCACATGCACTCTGCAAACCGCATTCTCCACAGGGAACCATAGCCTGGATGCTGGGGCTCATCCTGCTTCCGGCGTTCACCATACCGCTCTACCTGGTGCTGGGCGCCGCACGAATCCGCCGACACACCACCAGCCGCCACAGCCGGGACACCATCCAGCATTTTCTGAAAAACAATAATGCGTGGCAGGCCCCCGGAAGCAATCTGAGCCGCATGCTGACGGGCACCACGGGATATTCCCCATGCTCCGGCAATTCATTCAGACTGCTACAGGATGGCAACAACACATACAAAGAACTGCTCACCGCCATTCAACAAGCCCGACATTTCATTCTGCTGGAGTTCTTCATCATCCGCAATGATGTGGTGGGCAGCATTCTCCGCAAGGCGCTCGAAGAACGAGCCAGGGCCGGCGTGAATGTCTATGTACTGTATGATGAAGTAGGTTCCCACAAACTCCCTGCCGGGTATCTGAGAAGTCTCCGGCGCGCCGGGGTACAGATTTCCTCTTTCAACGGCAGGCGTTTCTGGCTTTCCTCTTTCCTCCGAATCAACTATCGGAACCACCGCAAGCTGGTCGTTATCGATGGCAGACTGGCCTACCTTGGCAGTCTCAACATCGGGCTGGAATATACCTACGCCCCCACGCGTCCATACTGGCGCGACACCTTTGCCGAACTGCGCGGTCCCATCGTAACCCAATGCATGCTCAGCTTTGCAGATGACTGGAAACGCGCAACCGGGCAGAAAATCACTCACCTGATTTCAGAGCAACCACTCTGTGGTCCCCATTGCTGCCAGTTAATTCCCAGCAGTCCGGAAGACGGACCGGTAAACAACTGGCAGCTCACGCTTCTACAAATGGCAGCCACCGCCCAGGAACGGCTCTGGCTGGCAAGCCCCTACTTTGTACCCACGGACGCCGTGCGTGAAATGCTGTGCACCGCGGCCATGCGAGGCGTGGATGTCCGGTTGCTTATCCCGAAGAAAAGCGATAATCTTGCCACCCACTTGGCCATGCTCACCTTCATCCCGCCCATGCTTGCGGCCGGCGTGCGTATGCTGGCCTATGAACCGGGCTTTCTCCATGAAAAAGTGTGCGTGGTGGATTCACACCTCTGCAGCATCGGCACTGCTAATCTGGATGAACGTTCGCTGCGGCTCAACTTTGAACTAACCCTGCTCATGGAAGATGCCATAGCCACAGAAGCCGTAGCAACCATGCTGCAAAAAGACATGCAGGATGCAACGCCGCTCACGCCAGCACATTGGTATAAGGCGCCACACTTAATCAGACTGCTGGCTAATTGCTGCAGGCTTCTGGCGCCTGCCTTGTAATGGCAATTTTTCCGCTGTACATCTGGTCAGAAAACAGCTAGAATACACGGTGAATATGAACCGTTTTCTTCTCGCTATCTCGGCATTTGCCATAGGAGCCAGCAGCACCGCTGTTGCAGAAGTCAAATTTCCATGGAAAGACCCGGGCAAGGCAAAAATTGAATGCAGTAGCTCCAGTGCCGAGCTAAGCAACAAAATGTTCACCGCATCTTTCCGCAAAGCGGGTAAGGGTGTTGTGTTCGGTGGATTAAAAGCATCTAATGGAAAATCCGTAGCGCAGAATGGCACCAATCTTTTCACCATTACCCTTGCAGACGGAACAAGCTACACATCCAAGGACCTTACCTGCTCAGAACTACAGGAAATCAAGCTCAAGCCGGAAAAGGAGCATCCCCAGCTCGCTCGTCGGCTGCCTGGTGTGGCCGTAAGCACCACATTCACGACTCCGGATAAAAGAGTGAAAATTGAATGGCAGGCAGTTCTGCGCAACGGGTCGCACTACCTGCGACAGGAATTAAAGGTGACCGCCAGCAAAGATACGGCATTCTCCAAGCTTACGCCTGTTCAATATAACATTGTCAGCGGAGGAACACCGGTCATCTCCGGCAATACAACTCACGGCAAGATTGTCATCAATGACCTTATTTTCTGTGGTTTAGAAACCCCAATGAGCGTCATGTCCGCTCCGGGCGGCAGTGCTGAAACCACAGGCGGATGGAATCCGGAAAGCTGGAGTACCGATTCATTCTCTCCGGTATTCAATGTACCGGCCTCCGTTTCCTCCAAATACGGTAATGCCTATGCGGAAAAAGATGGACCGGTTGTTCTCGGGCTCATGGCCGCAGAAGGACCGATATCTTTCAAGGAAGGCGGCAGCTGCAAGATGAAAATTTCCGGCAGTCTGAATGTGGTGGGAGTGCAGCTTTTCCCGGAGGGCAGCGAAAATATCGCCGCAGAGGACATTCACAAAAAATCTGGAGATGGCACATACACCCTGAACGTACCCGAAGCCGGAACCTATACCCTGAAGATTTTTGTCGACACGAAGAAGGGAGATATCAACGGCAGCGGGCAGATTGCCTACTCCCTGCCTCTGGAAGCCGGAAATTCTGATGAGGGCTCTGCTGAAGCATCACTCGTACAGGGCGACTGGGTACGCAGCACAACACTCCAGAAGGGGCAGACATGGGAAGTCTCTTCCGTGCTCGGCTTCTTTGCCCCGAAACAGCAGCGCCGTTCCTTCCTGGCATACAGCGAACGCGAACGTGCTGCCGCCTACCGGCTCTTCATCCATTACAATGACTGGTACGAAATTGGTATCACCATCAATAACAACCAGGATCCCCTTCAGCGCAATTCCGAGAAATGGCAGCTCAACATGCTCGAAACCTGGAAGCGGGAAATGTTCCAGAAACGCAAGACTCCCATCGATTGCTTCGTCATCGATGACGGATGGGACGACTTCAATAGTCTCTGGGACTTCCACGCCGGGTTCCCGAACGGATTCTCGAAAATTGACAAAACCCTGCGCGGCATGAAATCCGGTCTTGGTACATGGCTTGGACCTGTAGGTGGCTACGGTGCAGCCAAGAACATGCGTCTCGGCCACTGGAACAAGAAACACCCGGATAACCAGATTGGCAACTTCCAGCTCTCGAACAAGGAATACTTTGATGCCTTTGTGGGGCGATGCTCCCAGATGGTACGAGACTATGAAATGCGCTATTTCAAATTCGATGGCATTTCCACCCATTTCCACTCCAAGGGCCCCGGTAACCTGGAAGATGCCGAAGGCATCATCCGCGTACTGACCGCCCTGCGCAAAGCCCGCAAGGATATCTTCCTGAACACCACCGTGGGCACATGGGCCAGTCCCTTCTGGTTCCATTATTCGGATTGCGTCTGGCGCCAGGAAAACGACTTCGGCCAGGAAGGCAGCGCCGGCGATGCCCGCGACAAGTGGATTACCTACCGAGACCGTCTGGTTCATGAAGTATTCGTAACAGGCGCCCCGCTCTTCCCCATCAACTCCGTGATGACCCACGGTCTCATCATCACCAAGAACGGTCCGCCCCATGTAATGAGCAAGGAACCGGCCAACTGCATCAAAGAAATGCGTGCAGCGTTCGGCTGCGGGTCTGCTCTCATGGAACTCTATGTGGATCAGGACCTCATGAACCAGGAGAACGGCAAGCTGTGGAACGAGCTTGCAGCCTGTATCAAGTGGGCCCGCCGGAACGAAGATGTTCTGGCAGACATCCACTGGGTAGGTGGCAACCCATGGGATAAAGCCACCGGAGATGGCGATATCTATGGCTGGGCTGCATGGAATGCCCAGAAATGCACGCTGACCCTCCGCAATTCCAGCGACAACGAAAAGACACTCAGTACAACACTCCGCGCCATACTGGATGTCCCCCCCATGGTCAAAAAAGACAAGGTGACATTCAAAAATTCCTTCTCCGACCAGCGAAACATCCCTGGTCTTGTAGGCGGAGCCGTGGATATTGACAAAGAAATCAATATCACGCTGAAACCTCAGGAAGTCATCGTGCTTGAAGGCATTTGCGCTGCTGGCAAAAAGAAAGCTGCAGATAAAGACCAGGATGAAGACGAGGACGATGCCGATGAAGAAAAGGGCAAGAAAAAGAAGTCCAAGAAAAAAGGCGGGAAAAAGAAGAAAAAGAAGTCTAAAAAGTAAGCTTCAACACGGGCGGCACATGTAAGTGCCGCCCTTCTGTTACACAAGCACCATGTATTCACTCACAATGAGCATGTGGCGCACCCTTTCTGACTCGCAAAGCCGCCGTGAAAAACACCGACCGGGACGCGTTAATCTTCAGCAAATGACCTGCTGTCTGCGGCAGCATTATCCCCTTTAGAAAAAATCGCTGAGGCGCATGTGTTTTCTCGATAAACTAAGGATATTTGCCTTGCTTGTAAGGACAAATCGTATATAATAGACCGAGCTGTTATGATTGAGCAATTACGCAAAAGGCTTCTGGACCGGGACAACCCGGTGCGCATTCATCTTATCGGTGTGGCTGGTGCCGGCATGAGCGGCATTGCACGCATGCTCCTGGAAATGGGACATCGGGTCAGCGGCTGCGACCGCGTAACCAGCGAGGAAACAGAACGTCTGCAGCAGAGCGGGCTTAAATTCGCCTGTCCCCACACGGCAGATGCCGTGGCCGATGCAGAAATTGTCATCTATTCCAGCGCTATACGTGAGGACAACGTAGCACTGGCAGCAGCCCGCCAGCTGGGCAGTCTTTGTCTCCGCCGTGCAGAGTGTCTGGCAGCCATTCTGAACAACAAGAAAGGCGTGGTTGTGGCCGGTACACACGGCAAGACCACAACATCTGCGCTCACTGCCCACCTGCTGCGCGAAGCTCGTCTGCGTCCCTGCCATTATGTAGGCGCAGAAATCCCCGTGCTGGGAGCCAATGCCCACTGGAATGCCGATAGCGATTACCTCATCGCCGAGGGTGATGAATCAGACGGCACACTCGTCAATTACATTCCGGAGCACAGCATCGTGCTCAACGTAGAAGCCGAACACCTGGATTTCTATCGCGACCTGGATCACATCAAGGAAGTATTCCACACCCTCTGCCGCCAGACTCGTGGCACCATTTTCTACTGCAAGAGCGATGCCGGCGCGGCTGATGTCTGCAGCCAGTACCCCAACAGCGTTTCCTACGGCTGGGAGGATGCGGACTACACCGCAACCGATGTTACCGTGAAGAGAGGCCGCACCCTCTACACCGTCAATTATAAAGGCGAGAAGCTGGGCCGCGTGGAACTGGGCATTCCCGGTCGTCACAACGTGCTGAACTCCCTTGCCGCCACGGCAGCCGCCCTGGAAATGGGGGCAGACTTTGCCAGCATCGGCCGCGGTCTGGCCTCCTTTGCCGGAGCCCGCCGCCGTTTCGAAACCAAATACCTTTCCAAGGATCTGCGCATTGTGGATGACTACGGGCACCACCCCACGGAAATTGAAGCCACGGTGCAGACTGCCAAGAGCCTGAACCCGGACCGCCTGGTCATCTTCTTCCAGCCGCACCGCTACACCCGCACCCAGCTCCTGCGCGATGACTTCGGGCGCGTGCTGCACGGGGTAGACAAACTCTTTGTTGCAGATGTGTACCCCGCCAGTGAACTGCCCATTCCCGGCATTTCCGGCCAGACCATCGTGGATGCCGTGCTGGAACACGGCCCGGCAGATGCCAGTTTCCTTCCGAACATGCCGCAGGCTCACCATGTGGTGGGTAACCAGCTGCAACCCGGTGACCTCTTCCTGACCCTGGGAGCCGGCAACGTGCACGAAGCCGGCACCAAAATTGCCAAGGACCTGCGAATCCTTACCGAAATGCAGAACGAATGCGGCAAGGATTTCCCTGCCCGCCTATATGAACCGATGAGCCGGCACACCACCATGGGCGTGGGCGGCGTGGCTCAGTACTGGGTTGAGCCCCACACCATTGCAACCATGCAGGATGTGGTGAACTACTTCAAGGACCGCAACATACCCGTGCACATTATTGGCCGTGGCTCCAACCTCATCGTTCGCGATGGCGGTATCCGAGGCGCAGTAATCCGCCCCAGCGGTGGTGAATTCGAGCAGCTCGAACTGGTGGATGCCACCACCATCGTGGCTGGTGCGGGCGTGAAGCTCAAGAAACTCGCTGCCTTTGCTGCGAAGAACGGTATCTCCGGCTTCGAGTGGATGGACGGCATCCCAGGTTGCGTAGGTGGCAGCCTCCGCATGAATGCCGGTTGCATGGGCGGAGATATGTGGAAAGTATTCACCTCCGCCACAGCCCTGGATGAAGACGGCGAAGTTGTCGAGTTCACTAAGGAGAACATGACACCGGCCCGCTACCGCTCCATTCCTGACTTTGAGCACAACATGGTCATTCAGGCAACTTTCTGCGGAACCGCCGGAGTCCCCGCCGACATCGAGGCCGCCATGGAGGATTACCGCAACCGCCGAAAGAACACCCAGCCCATCCAGGCCAGTGCAGGCTGCACCTTCCGCAACCCGGCAGAAATTCCAGCCGGCAAACTCATCGAAGAACTTGGGCTCAAGGGATACACCATTGGCGGTGCACAGGTCTCTACCAAGCACGGTAACTTCATCATCAACACCGGCAATGCCAAAGCCACCGATGTTACCGAACTTATCAACCACATTGTGCGCGTAGCACAAAAAGAACGTGGCATCACCCTTCACGAGGAAGTTCAGGTCATTGGCGACCGCGAGCCCCAATTCTAATATCTGTATTCAGACATGAAAGAACTTAAGAAAGACACCAGAATAGCCCTGCTCATGGGTGGCCCCGGCTCCGAGCGCGATGTCTCCATCGCCTCCGGCAACGGCGTACTCGAAGCCCTGCGCAGCGAAGGATTCACCCAGGTAACCCCCATCCTGGTAGACTGCGAACGCCCCGCCATTCCGGAAGGAACAGAACTGTGCTACAACATGATTCATGGCACCTACGGTGAAGACGGCGGTCTGCAGTCATACCTGGAAGAACTCGGCATTCCCTACACAGGTGCCGGTTCCACCACCAGCCGGAATTGCTTCGACAAGGTGCTGACCAAGAAGTTCTTCATCGCGGGCAAGGTACCCACTCCGCTCAGCGAAACTATCGCCGCCGGGCAGATGCCCACCCTGCCCGTACCCTGCGTCATCAAGCCCCCCTGCGAAGGCTCCTCCGTGGGCGTACACATCGTGTACGATGCCGCAGAACTTCCTGATGCAGTAGCAGATGCCGCCAAATACGGCAAGGACATCCTGGTAGAAGAATACATCAAGGGCAAGGAACTCACCGTAGCCATCTTCAATGGAGAAGCCCTGCCCGTGGTACACATCTGCCCCCGCAGCGGATTCTATGATATGAACAACAAATATCCTTCCCTGTACGGAGGTGTGGGCTCAGACTACATCTGCCCTGCCGATATCAGCGAGGAAGAAACAAAAGCTGTTCAGGCCGCCGCACTTGCCGCCTACCAGGCACTCAACGTAGAAGTCTACGGCCGCGTAGACGTTCTGCTCACCGATGACGGCAAGCCCTACGTGCTGGAAATCAACACCATTCCCGGCATGACCAGTGCATCGCTCTTCCCCAAAGCTGCATTGGCCGCAGGTATCACCTACGGAGAACTCTGCACACGCATTGCAGAGGTTTCCCTGAACCAGCCTCGCGGCTGATTCACGCGCAGCACGCGGATTAAGCATGAAGAAACGGAACCAGTACCGCTCCCACTACAGCGAAAAACAATTGGCTTCGGCCAACGTCAAGCTGTTGGAAGCGGCGCTTTCCCTGAAGGACCGTTTCTTCAGCCTTGCCGCCCTGCGCAGAGGCCTGCGCCGTCTCCGCCGCTGGACCCTCATCCTGCTCATAGTCGTCCCCATACTGGCAGGCATCATCTGGGGCAGCCTTACAGCCGTTGAGAAAGCATACAGCCTGAGCATCGATAAAGTCAGCTTCAGTGCCCGCCAGAACCTCATCAGCAAAGAACAGGCTCTCAAGATTCTGGGTATCGAAGGTTCCATCAAAATGGCCACCCTCGATACCAACTCCATGAAGCAGAAGCTGGAAGAACACCACTGCATTGAATCCGCCCACATCCGGGCCGAACTTCCGGACACCCTGCACATCGAAATCAACGAGCGCATCCCCGTTGTTTTCGTTGAGCAGGAAAGCGGTGCCGAAACCGGCAACCGCATACGCTTCTTCATGGATCCCAACGGGCATCTCTTCCCCGTCATGCCGGAATTCCACCGCAACTTCATGGGGGTGCCGGTCTGGTACCTGCAGCCGGGGGATGTAAGCGCCTTTGAGGCTGGCACCGTCGTCTGCGAAAGCAAGCGTCGCCCCATTGTTGAACTGGTAGCGGCAGCCAACATGTACAGCCTCGTTGAAATCCCTGCCATCCGGGAAATCTTCCGCCCCAAGGATTGGAAAATCATCGCCACCCTCGAAGGCGGTGCTGAAGTCCTCATGCAGGTGTACGACATCAAAGGACAAATGGAACGCCTCTCCATGATTCTGGAACACTGCCGTGCCACCCACCGCCGCCCGCGCAGCATCAATGTCATCCCCAGAATCAACCCAACCGTCATCTACGCTGAGTAAATGATGGTTATACGCTTCAATAAAAAAGCCTCTTACCTTATGTAAGAGGCTTTTTCTGCTACTACAGACGGGACTCGAACCCGTACGGTATTACCTACCGGGAGATTTTAAGTCTCCTGCGTCTACCATTCCGCCACTGTAGCGCGGTGCGGATTGAATTGAACCATATTCCCCCAGCCAATGCAAGAAAAATCCACGACTGCAATGAGTTTAGCCAGGGAAAACCAATGTCTGACGGATGTGCAACTGGAGATTTTCCCAACTCAGTCTCACACGCATGGAAATGTTCCCTGCTTTAACACAAGCAGAAAGCCTCACTGCTGGAGAGTGAGGCTTCCCGGTTAGTTGTTATAAAGCTTTGCAACCTGGCATCAGACATCAACGACCACGTCATCGTCGTTATCCTCGCCACCATGGGCCAGAATAAACTGCAGGTCATTGAGGTCAAGGCTGGAGGCGAAGCCTTCATCGCCAAGCACATTGGTAACGAGCTGGTTCTTCTGGTGCTGAAGCACACGAATCTTCTCTTCCACGGAATCACGTGTGAGCAGACGGTAGGCGATAACCTTGTTCTTCTGGCCGATTCGGTGAGTACGGTCAATAGCCTGGCTTTCCACAGCCGGGTTCCACCACGGATCATACAGGATGACGTAGGAGGCAGAGGTAAGGTTAAGACCCGCACCACCGGCCTTGAGCGAAAGGAGGAACACACTGGGTTCCTTGGTGGTCTGGAACTTCTCAATCTCAGCCTTACGGTCCTTGGTCTGACCAGTGAGGTAGTTGTACGGGTGGTTATTCTCCTCCAGCTTGCCCTTGATGATTTCGAGCATGGAAACGAACTGGGAGAACACGAGCACCTTGTGGCCTTCCTCACGCAGCTGATCCAGCAGGTAGAAGAGCGCGGTAAGCTTGGCACTGTCTTCCTTGGCGTACTTGGGATCCACCAGACCGGGGTGACAGCAGATCTGACGCAGACGCATGAGCCCCTGCAGAATGGCGAAGGAATTTTTCTTCACTGATTCGTCGGAATCCACACCGAGAAGAGCCTTCTGAATGCGGCGCAGTTCTGCCTTATACAACTGGCGCTGAATGCCTTCCATCTTGGCGTATACTTCTTCTTCGGTACGCGGGGGAAGGTCCTTGGCCACCTGCTGCTTGGTACGGCGCAGAAGGAAGGGCTTCAGGCGAGCCGCCAGGCGGTTCTGACTCTGGGAGTCCTTGCGCTTGTCGAAACGCTTCTTGAAGTAGGCGCGGCTTCCCAGCACACCGGGCATGGCGAAGGCCATGAGCGACCACATATCCAGCAGACGGTTTTCAATAGGCGTACCGGAGAGCACCAGGCGATTATAAGCGTTGATTTCTCGGGCAGCCTTGGCTGCCTTGGAATCCGGGTTCTTAATCTGCTGACCTTCGTCCAGAATGACGGTGAGCCACTTGATGGCGTTAATCTGCTCGCCACAGACACGAAGCTGGGCGTAGTTAATAACCACCATGTCGTAGTTGGCCAGGATGTATTCCACATCTGCCTGCTCCTTGTTGCGAATAACCATCACGCGGACGCCGGGGGCAAACTTCTCCGTTTCGCTGGCCCACACGTCCAACACGGATTTCGGGCAAACAATGAGCACGGGGGGAATAGTCACCTTCTTGCGGCCCTGCTTGTTGCGGCGCACATAGTCTTCACGCAGCCAGAGCATATAGGTGATGGACTGAATCGTCTTACCCAGACCCATGTCGTCAGCCAGAATACCACCGAAGCCGTTCTCTGCAAGATAGGCCAGGAAGTGGAAACCTTCAATCTGGTACGGACGCAGCGTAGCCTGCAGGGTGGCGGGTACATCCGGCTTCACATCAATCTTGATTTCAGCCGTGCGCTCCTTGATGCGCTGCCAGGCCTTCGGGTCAAACACTTCTGCGGCACGCGGGTCTGCCAGCTGCAGAGCATGCATGCGGTGCGTTTCACCGGAAAGGTCGAAAGGATCCAGCCCGAGCTTGGTAACGGCATCACGCTGAGCATCATCCAGCTTGATTTCGAGGCGCATCCAGCGGCCATCGTCCATGCGGACATAGCCACCGCGAGCAGACACAAGGGAACGAATCTGCTCCTTGGTAAGGGTGACACCCTCCACATCGATAACCACGCGCAGGTCGAACCAGTCAATCTCCTGGTTAACCACCTCGAAGCGGATGGCTGCAGCCACCGGGTCTGCCAGCAGTGACTTGAGGTTCTCGTCCATCTCGACATTGATGGAATCCGGAATCGTCTTGGCCCATTCAGCAAACTTTTCGGGGAACTGCTTAGTGATTCGGCTCTTGAAGGCCTCCATCTGCGTATCGTAGGTGAAGTTCATTTCCTCCAGCAAACCGGGAATGGGATAGAGGTAATCACGGATGAAGCGCAGCAAAGTATGATCCTTCACGGGCTGCTGCTCCAGGAGTTCCCAGTCATCCTTGCCCAGGCGCTCGCGGCGGCGACCAGGGTCATCCTGTGCACTTACCTCCAGCAAAACGTGTTCTGTATCAGCACTGGTCAGGCCGCGCACAATCTTCATGCTGAAGGTGGGCTTCAACTCAATGTCGATGACGCGTTCCTCCATGCTGGGCGGCAGGGTGGCTCCAATCTTACGCAGGAATTCCACGCCATCCAGGCTGTCAATCACCGTCTTGGGAATGGAATAACGGGGCTCCACTTCTGTGCTTTCCAGCCAGCGGGGCGGACCGGGGAACACTGTTTCGTCCGACTGGTAAAGCTCTACCTGGCCGGGCAGCTGGCGCACAGAGTGAGTCACGTGCACACCGGCAGCAGTAACCAGCTGCAAGCCATAGCAATCCGGCACAATGGGGTCATCAATGCATATCCACTTCAGCGGTTCGCGAACCACCTTGAAATAACATTCATCCAGGTTGACGAGATAGCCCTTCAGTGCCGGCTGGTGGAAGAGGATATTCATCACGCGGCAGGCTGCCTCATCGTCCAGGTCCAGAATCACCGTATCCTGGCGGTCGGCATAGTCGCGCAGTACATTAAGCAGAATATCCGTCTGCGGATCGCACTTCAGAGCACCATTCAGGAACTCTGCCAGAATGGCATCCAGCTGGCTGCGCTCGCGAATGGAAATCCAGTCCTCCTTGGTATCGAAGCGGTAATCAAAGCGGGCTTCGTTGATGGTGGAGACCAGGCGCATATAGAGTGGGTGGCGCGGCGGCTGCGGCGGGCGCTCATTCACGCTCTGAATGCGGTCATACCAGGTGCCGACCTCCTTCTCACGCTCCCATTCGGAAATGCGCTTCTGCACCTTTTCCAGGTCTGTCACCACATTCATGAACTCCGGGTAGGAGATACGCTTCTTGGTGAAGGCATAGGCAATGTAGTTCCAGAATTCCAGGATATTGCGGGGCGGAGTGGGCCAGAGCTCCAGAGCCTCATACCCCGTAATCTCCCAGCGGGGGTTGAGACGCACCAGGTCATGGTCATGAATTTCCTGCTCAATGGCAAAGCGGCGGTAGCGCTTTTCCAGCTTGGTCACATAATCAGACTCGCGGTCATCAAGATCGCGGTTCAGCTTTTCTTCCAGCAGGTCGGAAAGGGGTACTTCGTTCAGCTCATTGGGGCTCTCAGGCATATTGGCCCCACGGTACATACGCTCCACCATCGTGGCAATGAGACAGGCACCGGCAACGCGCTCATCTTCTGCCGTGCAGGAACCGAACCAGCGGTTACCCTGCAGGCGCAGACTCGTACGGAAAACGCCAACTCTCGTTTCAACCCGCCCCTGAATGTAAAGGTGGTTACCGAAAATTTGCGTCACGGCTCCATCTTTCTGGAGCTTTTCGCCCGCGTTACGCACCTGTTCGGAGTATGCGTTCAGGAAATTAAGCGTTGCGCGGTCGGGATTGAGTGCAGAACTTAACATGATATAATGAAAGGGAGATTTGGTACGGTCATGCCCGGCGTGTGAGTACAGTCCTCCTCATCGGGCGGAACGCGTGCATGGTGGAATAATACCATAACAAAAGGTATTTTTCAAGATGTCAGCTGAAGTTTTTTCGCTTTTTTTGAGGATTTTCGCCTGTTTTTCGGCCATTTGAAGCGGCTGACACCCCCCGGACTTGCTAAAATGACACACTGGAAGTATGCTTTTGCAGGTGAATACACGATTTTTTCTGTACATTCTGCTTTGTCTCTGTCTGCCGGGAATCACAGCCTGCACTCCATTTCCGGCATCCTGCACACAGGCCATCATCGGCATTGCGGAGGACTGGAACTCCTCACATGTAACCCTGACCATGGTGGAAAAAAAAGTCTCTGGCAAATGGCAGCGTGTGCTGGGGCCCTACCCCGGCCGGCTCGGCCGCAACGGCTGCGTCTGGGGACTGGGCATGCACAGCAACCCGGCTGGTGCAAGAACCAAGAAAGAGGGTGACGGACGCTCCCCCGCTGGCATATATTCCCTGGGGGGGCTCTGGGTGAATAACCCCACACCGGTTCAGCATGACCCCGCCATACCCTACGTACAGGTCGGCCCGAATGATTTATGGGTGAGCGACCCCCGCCTGCCCCACCTATACAACCGCCACCTGCGGCTGGACCACCCGGCCAGCACCGCATGGGAACTGCATGAGCAGATGCGGCAGACCGACTACCCGCACAGTATCAAGCTGCTGGTGCATCATAACACACCGGAAAGCGTGGGCAAGCCCATTGTGGGAGCCGGTTCCTCTATCTTCTTTCACATCTGGCGCCGGAATGGCGAGGTCCCTACGGCCGGCTGCACCAGTATGAATGAGCAACACCTGCGCCAATTCATTGCCCGGCTGAAAGCAAACCGCAAGCCGGTCTATATCCTCCTGCCCCGAAGCGAATATACGAGACTGCGCAAAAGCTGGAACCTGCCCTGACACTGAAAAAGCCCTGCAAACTGAGTTGCAGGGCTTTTTATTCAGGCCGCTCCGGCCGCGGCTCGAACGCGGGACCCCAAGCTTAGAAGGCTCGTGCTCTATCCAACTGAGCTACCGGAGCAGGAATGCGCGCCTATACTACCACCCAGCCCTTACCTTGGCAAGCTTTTATTTGACAACTGACAAGCCAACTGGTACGATAAGGGGCACGTGGCTAAGCCGCTCACAGAAATAGCAGCGAAATCCCCTGCCTTTGCCGGGGAGCTGGAGAGACTACGCAAAACGGCAACCAAAGACGAGCCCGTTGTACTGGAAAGAGTGAGTCCCGCAGCCTATTCCTTTGTGGCCTCCATGGTGGCAGCCGCGTCAGATATTCCACGGCGTGTGTGGATTGTGGCAGATGCTCTGCCCGTTCAGGAACGACTCTCAGCAGAATGGTCCTTGTGGGGTGGCCCCCAGGCCATTTTTGTGCCGGAGCAGGAAATCCACATCAACAACGGCATTTCAGACCCAGACCTGGCAGCCGAGCGACTGGAGGCACTGCGTGCCATATCCGGGCCACCGGCAGAAACCCAGGCAGTCATTGTGACTGCGGCAGCCTTGCAACAGCCTGCCCCCAGCTTTGCGGCTGGCAACGGGTTCACTCTCTCACTGCGTGTGGGGGCGGAAGCCCCCCTGGACGAGGTATGCACCGCTCTGTGTGACCACGAGTTTGAACGGGTGGAACAAGTGACATGCCGCGGAGAATGGAGCCTGCGCGGCGGCATTCTGGACGTGTTTCCCCTCCAGTCCGCCTGGCCGCTGCGCGTGGAGTTTTTCGGGGATGAGGTAGAAAGCATACGCGCCTTCGATATAGATTCCCAGCTGTCCTTCAAGAAACTGGAATCCGCAGAACTGGTGCTGGACGAACCTCCGGCTGCCTCCCGACTGGAAGAATGGATTGACCGGAACGACTGGGTGCTCAGTCTGCCGGGTAGTGGCGTTCCCGGGCATGTACTGGTGTATGAACTCCCGCCGGACCGCGAGGATGTGCTGCCGGATATCGACACTGTAAACGCCGGAGACGGCACCGCCATTTTCGGAACCCCGCTCGGCAGTTTTGAAACAGGCGATTTCGTCATGCAGGAAGCACGCCGCCAGCTTGCCGGAATGGAACTCCGCAAGTGGAAGGAGCAGAAGTGGCGCGTCACCATGTTCTTTCCGCATGAAGGCGAAAAAGAGCGTTTCGAGGAAATCTGCGGCGAAGACGATGCATGGAGTGGCGTGCAGAGCCGGGATGGCGACCTGCCGCTGGGCTTCACCATACCCGGGGCCAGACTCGCCGTGCTTTCGGCTGCTGAAATTTTCGGCCGCTACTCCACCCCGCGCAGCCGTAAGCAGGACGACCGCACCGACCGCATGCGGCGGGAACGGGCTCAGGCCCCGCTCCGCGAAATCGAAGAGGGAGATTTCGTCATCCACGCCTCCCACGGTCTGGGCAAGTTCATAGGCATTGTCCGCGATGATAAGAGCGGCGAAGAAGAAATCCACATCAAGTATGCCGATGGTGTGCTGCTCCGCATTCCGCTGCAGCAAAGCCACCTGGTTTCCAAATATGTCGGGCTGGGCGCCAGGACTCCGGAACTGAGCAAACTGGGAGATGCCCGCTGGCGCCGCGCCTGCCAAGCTGCCGAAAAGGCCGTGCAGGACTACGCAGCCCAGCTGCTGGAAGTGCAGGCGGAACGCGAAAGCAACAGCGGCTATGCCCACCCCGCCGATTCCGGCTGGATGTGGCAGTTTGAATCCAGCTTCCCCTACCGCGAAACACCCGACCAGCTCCGCGCCATTTCCCAGACCAAGGCAGACATGGAAAGCGGGCGCCCTATGGACCGTCTTATCTGCGGTGATGTAGGCTTCGGCAAAACCGAGGTTGCCATCCGCGCCGCATTCAAGTGCGTGACCGGCGGACGCCAGGCCGCCATTCTGGCTCCCACCACCGTATTGGCAGCGCAGCATTATCGCACCTTCCGCAACCGCATGAGCGAGTACCCGGTGCGTATCGAACTTCTCAGCCGATTCACACCGGCCAAGAAAATCAAGGAAATCGTGGCCGGTATTGCTGATGGTTCGGTAGACATTGTCATTGGTACGCACCGAGTCATTTCCAAGGATGTCACCTTCAAGAACCTGGGGCTTGCGGTCATCGATGAAGAACAGCGTTTCGGCGTGAAGCACAAGGAACAGTTCAAGCGCATGTTCCGCATGGTAGATATGCTCACCCTCTCCGCCACCCCCATACCACGCACCCTTTATGTGGCACTTATGGGGGCTCGCGATATGAGCACCATTGAAACACCCCCGCTGAACCGCCTGCCGGTGCAAACCGCCGTCTGCCCGTATAACGAAAAGCTCATAGCCGATGCCATTGAGCGTGAACTCGCGCGCAATGGTCAGGTTTTCTTCCTGCACAACCGCGTGCAGAGCATCCTGAAAATGAAGGAGGAACTCCAGCGGCTGGTCCCGAAAGCACGCATTGTGGTAGGCCATGGGCAGATGGATAAGAGCGAACTCGAACTCATCATGCGTGATTTTGTGGATGGCAAGGCAGATGTTCTGCTGGCCACAAGCATCATCGAAAGTGGCATCGATATCCCCAACGCCAACACCATCATCATCGACCGCGCAGACCGCTTCGGCCTTGCAGATTTGTACCAGCTGCGCGGCCGCGTAGGCCGCGGCGGACACCGGGCCTATGCCTACCTTCTGCTACCGCGCCAGGCGCTTTGTACCGGAGATGCCCGCAAGCGAGTCTCCGCCATCAAACAATACACCGAACTGGGCAGCGGATTCAAGATTGCCATGCGCGACCTCGAAATCCGCGGTGCCGGTAATTTGCTCGGCACCCAGCAAAGTGGCCATATCGCCGCCATCGGGTTCGAACTTTACTGCCAGCTGCTTCGCCAATCCATAGAGCGCATGCAGGGAAAAGTCCCCACCATTCGCGCAGAAGCCACCTTCAAGGCGGATTTTATCTGCCTGAGCGAAGCCAGCATGGCCACCCGGGCCGATGCCGACAAACTCCTCGGCGCCTATCTGCCTGCCGCCTACATGGAATCCACCAAGGCCCGTATGGAAGCATACACCCAGCTGGCACGGGCCTGTACTACAGATGACGTGGATGACCTCGACCGCCAGTGGAGGGACCGTTTCGGTCCCCAGCCCCGGGAAGTCGCACACCTGCTCACAGTGCATAAAATCCGTATCCTTGCCACACGTCGCAACATCTCCCAGGTCGAAATCAGCGGGCAGAAACTCATGCTCACCCGCAACAATGACTACATTCTGGACAACAAGCGTTTCCCCAGACTCCAGAAAATCAAGCCCCACGAAAAACTCCATGAAGCCCTGCGGCTTCTGATGAGCTTGTAAGCGCCGCATTTATTCCCCCGGCCAGGCCACGATTCTGTGTTCAGGTGCTTGCAAAATCCTTGATACCAGTGTGATAAAATCATCATTTCTTTATTTTCGCGCTTGACGCCATCTCATATATAGAGTATACTCCACCTAGACCCTACTCTAGCTTTACAAAACAAAGCAGACCACGGGTTAACCATAAACCAATAGAACACACACAACATGAAAAAACTTCTTCTGACAGCCGGTGTAGCCCTGTGCTCCCTGGTAGCCCAGGCCACGGCCAATGTAACCGGCTACTGGACCACCATTGATGACGAAACCAAGGAAGCCAAGAGCGTGGTGCAGATTTTTGAATACCAAGGCAAATACTACGGCCGCGTCGTAGAGCTGCTGAAGGACCCGGCCGCCAAGGCCAAAATCAAAGGCAGCCCCGCCATTAAGGGCATGACCATCATCTGGGATCTGGAAAAGGATGGCGACACCTACAGCGGTGGCGAAGTGCTTGACCCGCAGAAGGGCAAAGTATACGGCTGCGAAATCTGGAGAGAGGGTGAAAACCTCATCGTTCGCGGCAAGATTGCCTTCCTGGGCCGCAACCAGACATGGCTGCCGAATAAGAACTTCAAGGGCACGGGTGACACCCCGACCCCGAAAAAGCCTGCTCTGTAAGGAGCATATACGAGAGAGACAAGGAAGCGCATCCGGTTCGTCCGGGTGCGCTTTCAGTATGTATGCATCCCCTGCACAGGCATGATTAAGCAGTCTGCTCCCGTTGGAAAGGAGAAGGTACAATCAGAGCACATATTCGAAAAGGTGGAAAAGCTGCCAGCCCACCTCTTCATAGAACAATTTGATTTCCCCGCACTTGCGGAACCCCATGCCGGTATACACCCGCTCCACCCCCCGGTTATGGTCAATCAAATCCAGACGAATGGCCTTTTTACCCGCGGCTCGTGCCATATCCATAACCGCATGCATCATGGCAGAGCCCAGCCCCCGCCCCTGCAGGCGAGTAGACACACCAAAAGCATGCACCACCACATATTCACCTTCCTCCGCGGAAACCTGCCACGAAACCTCGCGGTATCCTTCATTAGCCTCGCCATTCACCACCATGGACGCCACCAGACCGTCAGCTCCCTCAGCCACCCAGAGTTCATGCCTGCAAATAGCCCCGAGCAGATACGCATCGGTCGGGTGCCCATCCCGGCTCCACAGCGGATGCCCGGGCAGCTGCAGCAAATCATCGATAAGCAGGTTGTAAAAAGAGCGAATGGCAGGAAAATCCTGTTCCGAAGCCAGGCGCAAGGAATATCCGGCAGGTAAGCTGAACATGCTGACAGTTTACCACCCCGACACTGGCATGTAAACCCACTAATCCGGCATGCACACCAGCAGCACATGAGCCAGAACTGCCAGCAGCAGCGCTACCAGCATATACCCCAGCGGGCGAAACAAAAAAACAATGGCACTGCGAGCCACGGCGGCATCCGGCCGTTCATCCGCATACACCAGGGGCCTATGCGCCTGCATAGCTTCATCTGCAGTGCTGAAATCATCCTTTCCCAGAATATCTACCTCATCCCCATGGGCGGTAGTGTAAGTAAACACGGGCACGTAACGGGCATCCCCCCGCTCATCATGCCGGAGCAACACGCCGCTGGCATGCAGACCATTCCGCCACGCACGGCCCCGACGCAGAATGCCGCGCACGCCACGAAAAATATACAAAACCGAAAACCACAGACACGCCAGAGAAGCCAGCGGCAGCACCGCATTGAAAAACACCTTATACATGGCAGACATCAGCAGCATAATATCCTGCATTATAAGCAAACCCTTCTCTGGCGTCAAGCAGACATGTGCGAAAACTACATGCCCGGGGCAGTCAGACACTGAATCGTTTCTCGAACAGCAGGCGGAGCTCCAGGCGAGCGGTTACGGCCACCATATCACTATCGAGCAATACCACCCTTACGAGCATCTGCAACCTGCTTATCTGTTTTGAGAGAAATGGCCCAGACCCCCACAGCTATGCACAACACGGCCATGACTTTCTGCCAGGTAAGCGCATCCACCCCCAGCAGAATGCCCACAGTCGCCGCTATCACAGGCTGAATATAATTATACGCCGTTACAGTGGGAGGCTCCAGGTGCCGCTGCCCCACAATCATGAGCAGGTAGCTCACAAATGATCCAAACAGCACCACATAGGCAGAACCCAGAATCTCCGGCATTCCCAGCTCGCTCCACGACAGGGTGCATACCTCGTGCAACCAGAAGGGTGAAGTGAGCACCGCTGAAATCAGAAAAAGCCAGCGCATCAGCACTACTGGATGATACTTTCGGATAACTCCGCTGAAAAAGACAAAATACAGAGAAGCTGAAAACTGAGACGCAAGGCAGATGGCATCCCCCAGGGGGCTGCCGCTGCGCCCACCCTGCAGCTGCGACCCCAAAATCAGAATCAACGCACCGGTTGCGGCAATGGCCAGTCCAGCCACCCGGCGCCAGGTGACAACGGCATGCAAAAACAAAGCAGAAAGCGCAAAGGTAAATACAGGGGTTGTGGTGGTAATTACACAAGCATTTGTCGGAGACGTATACTGCACACCCAGTACATAGCAGAACTGGTTAATACCCATGCCGCAGAGAGACATAAGCACCAGCGGCAGCCAGTCCCCCCGCTCAATACGCTGCCGCGGCACCAGCGGCGAAACAAGCCAGAACATCAGAGCCGCACCACATAGACGAAAAGCAGCCATACTCACGCCGGTGACCAGGCAGCTCTCCATAGCCCACTTACACAGCGGACTCATGAGCCCGAAACACACAAATGCCCCAAGCGTAATCAGATGCGCACGCACCTGTGAACGGCTCACCATCATTTTTCCTGCGTGCAGTCCTCCCACGGCAAGTCGTTACACACCCCGCCTTACTGCCGAGTCATCGTAAACGTCCCCTTCTGCACAGTGCGGCCCATAAGTTCAGCACTGGGCGTAGGCTCCACGCGGTAAACACCTTTGATGACATCTCCCTTGAGCTGCCCGCTCCAGGTTATGTTCACAAAAGTCTCACCGTTGCCATCGGAACAAATGCTCACTTCCTTGCCAATCACCACACCGGTCAGGCGGCCGCTGCCAAATAAATCGCGAGCCTCCAGCATCAGTACCCCGTGCAGCTTATCACCCTCCTGCTTAATCGTCATCTGCAGACCGGACCCGGAATCCACGGTTTCATTCCGGCATTCACCTTTCCACACGCCATCCACCGAATCAGAACACGACACCAACACACAGGCTGCAGACAGCAACCCCACTTTCTTGAGAGAAGAAATCATAGTAAGCACAGCGATTATTCTACACCCTTTGCGGTGGATAGCAAGAAAAACTTATCCACAACTTATCCACAACTTATCCACAATCCTGACATACGCCTCACATTTCCGGGTGCAGAAAAAAGAACCGGAAGGTTCACCTGGAACCTTCCGGTTAAAAAGCTGGCTCTTATGAAGTCAGCTGGCAAGGTTTAGCCCTTGCAGCAGCAGCAGATGCTGTCGCCCAGCTTCTTCATGGCCTCAGCGGCACGGTTGGAGTAACCCCATTCGTTGTCGTACCAGCCGCAAACCTTTACCATGTTGCCGCCCACCACATAGGTGAAGCCGGCGTCGAAGATGCAGGAGTGGGGGTTGGAAACGATGTCCTGGAGAACGAGGTCCTCTTCGGAGTACTCGAGGATGCCCTTAAGCGGACCCTC
>DEPT01000002.1:1748-19364 GCA_002358905.1 Akkermansiaceae bacterium UBA3385 | reverse complement strand
GGTACGCGGAAGGAAGCACCGTTGAGCAGGCCCTTGAGCTGGGGAATCACCTCACCGATAGCCTTGGCAGCGCCAGTGGTGGTGGGGATGATGTTGATAGCAGCAGCGCGCATACGACGGGGGTCGCTGTGCGGCAGGTCAAGGATGCGCTGGTCGTTGGTGTAGGAGTGGATGGTGCTCATCATGCCCTTCTCGATGCCCCACTTGTCGTTCAGAACCTTCACCATGGGGGAAAGGCAGTTGGTGGTGCAGGAAGCGTTGGACACGATGTTGTGCTTCTCGGCGTCGTACTCGTTGTCGTTGATGCCGATGCAGAAAGTCAGGTCGGGGTTCTTAGCGGGAGCGGAGATGAGAACCTTCTTGGCGCCAGCCTTGATGTGACCCTCAGCCTTCTCACGAGCGGTGAAGAGACCAGTGGACTCAAGAACCACGTCAACACCCAGCTCAGCCCAGGGAAGCTGATCCGGACCCAACATACCACCAACAATCTTGATGGGGTGGCCGTTCACAACAAGGTTGTCACCATCAACCTCGATGGTGCCCTTGAACTTGCCCTGCGTGGAGTCATACTTAAGCAGGTGAGCAGTGGTAGCGATGGGGGTAAGGTCGTGAATAGCAACAACCTTCTCGAGCTCGGCCTGGGACATGGCGCGAAGCACATTGCGACCAATGCGACCGAAACCGTTAATAGCGTATTTAGCCATAGTATTAGGATAAATGGTTTTTAAGTTTAGACCCGCCCGGCCACCGGGCCTGGCAAGGCGAGAGTAAGTATATCTGTTCACCCCTCCGGAGTCAACACAAATTTCCTTCACTTGTGCAGAAATCGGTCTTTTTCGCAAGCCTTGCAAAAAAAATCAACTTTTGCGTAATTTTCTCTTGACTCCCGCGGATTCCGCGTGTATACTCTGCCCCGCAACCACCACATCGGCGGGATAGCCAAGTGGCCTAAGGCAACGGTTTGCAAAACCGTCATTCGTGGGTTCAAATCCCACTCCCGCCTCTGAAACGCAGCAGACTTCGGTTTGCTGCGTTTTTCGCTGTATGAGCCTTCACAAACGCAGGCGCCAGAAGGCAGCCGCATCTCTGCGGCCTATACCGCGCAGATTGATATAGCGACTCATCAGCAAGCGTTGGTCGCGGTGCCCCATACTCAGTTGCAAGGCAGTCATATCCCTATGGTGTTTAATGAAATAACTGGCAAAGGTATGGCGCAGCACATCCGGCACCCAAGATGAAAAGCCGGCATCAGAGCGCAACTGCTTCCAACGGTTGCGCCAGTTCGGTGGGCAGATATTCCCCTGCCCCATGTTTGAAGCCAGTAAATGCAGAAGAGAGTCAGAAAGCGGAATGCGGCGGGCTCCGCCAGTCTTACTGTGCCGGGGCGCAATGCAGATTTCCCGCTCCTCCAGGTCCACGTCCTGCCAGCGGAGCCGCACCACCTCCTGCGGGCGCACTCCGGCGTGCAGCATAAGCCCCAGCGCCGGTAATGCAGCACAATGAGCAGGCTGATGCGCGGTATCAACCAGCTGCTGAACAGCATGCAGCGGCAGCGGAGCAATCTCGTGCTCCCTGAGTCTGGGCACCTCCACCAGCAGTACCGGATTCTCCCCGCACCACCCCTGCCGCCGCCCCACGCTGAATACCCCCGACATTATAGCCCGCGCCTTGCTCAGCTGACTGGGCGTTGTGAATGCAGCCTGCAATGCATGCCGGCAATCTTGTGGCGAAAACGACCGCAAAGCTCGCTCCGCCAGCCCTGGTACACACCGCATCAGACGCCTCATATAGTACGCAATATCGCTCTGAGTCCGTGCCGCCCGGTGCTGTTTCTCCCGAAGCGTGAATGCCACCGCCTCTGAAAACGGTACACTGCGCTCCTCTTCCTGCAACGCTTGCACACCTAACATCACAGCGCGGCGGCAGCGGGCAAAAAGCCCGCCGTCTCCCTCTTCCGCGCGGCATGCCTCCGCCAGCTCCAGCACAAGCCTTGCCGCATCACATGCACACAACCCACTCTTTTTCAACAGGTATACGGCTATCTCTCCATCTTTCTTATTCATACGCATTGCCAATGGGGGGCAAGTAAAATTTGCTACTCACTTATTTTTATAGCCGATTATTGATACAAATAAACCAATAACAGAGAGGGGGCACTGCGTTCCAGGTTAACGTATGGTATGAAAGTAACAATTATTTTGCATTCTGCAGGCTACATTCATCAATTTTACGCCCCCCATTGGCAATGGGGAGTAATATGTCGGCATGGAGCCAGAGGAGAGGCGTGAAAATATGGTAACGCGGAATTGCAAGGATTTCTATCTTCTGATGAGACGCGTTCTGATGGCCGATTTTGCCCTGATTCTGCAGCAACTGAGCCGGCAGAAGCCGGGATATTCGTTTTTTCCTGAGCTGATACGAACCTTCATGAATCCCGGCATGAAAATGAAGGAGCTATTACAGGAGGCAGAAATGAATGTGGCAGAAGGGAACTCTCAAATCTTCCGGGTAGAGAATCTGCTGACGGTGCATTTATTTGCCGGAGATTCACCGCCACGCGCGGTCTGGAATCCCAGGGGCTCCGCAACGGAGACATTCCGCACGTTGTACGAGATAGCCCAGCACAAAAACAAGGTATGGATAAGAGTGAACCTGCCTACGCCGGTCAGGCACCATGGCACCCTCAATAATCTGCCACAGCAGTGTTTTATTCTGTTCGGTTTGCTGGGCTGCAAGCGGACCATGGATGCAATGATTGATTTCATGTACCGGCATGTGGGAACGACACAGAGCAGACCGCTGCTGGCAGGAGAGGCGGATATGCCGGCGCTTCTGCAGGATGTATACGGGGTCATGCTGGATCATTATAATCCCTGGCGCACCGTTGCCCGGGCTTCCATAACACAGCGATTCCCGGCCAGTAATACATACTACCGATTCAAGAATTCCGCACTATTCCGACCCTTCACCCCCAAGGAGAAACTGGTTCTTGTGCAGCTGGATGCCATGTACGGCACCTGGCTGGACCTGCATAACTCTATTCCTCTCAGGGATGAGGATGAGGACGAGGATTAACAAGCAGTCAGCAAACAGCCCGCATGGCCGCCATGGTTTCCGGGCAACCAACACGGCTTTCAATATTGACGCCATCCGGGCGGCAGGTACCGAGTTTTTTCAGTAATACAGCGGTTTCCGGGCCGCCGGACAGTATCCACGGCAGAGGAAATTCCACGGCGGAGAGCAACGGAGCATCCGCACATTCCACCAGGAACGCGCAGCAGCTGGAAGCCCAGATATCCACTTCGCGCTGAAGTTGCTGCGGGGTGCAGCCCTGCCCGGGAGCCAGAGTGCGGATAACCCGTTGCCGTCCGATACGCCGGGCGGTTTCCAGAGAGCAGGTACCCTGCAGCTCTGCAAGGTGTAATCCCGCCTGTTTCATGGCGCGGCAAATCTCCAGAACATCCCCTGAATTGAACACTCCCACACGCTTCACTTGTGCGGTAGGCATGCTGGCAGCGTGCGCCGGACTGACATAGCGCGCATTACCCCGGCAGAAATTGAAGCCCACATAGTCCGCACCATAAGCAGCTGCGCAGTCTACTGAGCCGGCATAGGTCAGCCCGCAGACTTTGATGAAAGGGCGGCGTTTATTCAGTGTGCTGGTGTGGTTGTTTTTCATGTTCTGTGTGGTGTGTGTGAAATAAAAAAGCCCAGGCTTTGGGAAGCCTGGGCATCGTGTTCTTTCTGTATTCTGTTGTGCCCGCCTGGGGCACTGGTGATGAGCTTCCCGGTGTCGATTCAGCGTGCAATATAATAATAATACATAGCATTTGCGCCATGCATCACTGCGTTGCTGTACACCGGGATGGTCATCTGCGCAGAAATGTAACACTCCCCTGCCCGCTTAGCAAGTATTTTATTCGTCAGTCACATCATGAAGCCAGCCCCGATTTTCGTGTAATCTGTTTTCTGGTAAGATTTTTCATCCGAACGGCTATTTCAGTCCATCAAATTCAAAAACCAGCCCGGCTTGCACCGGACTGGTTTTCTGGAGTCAATAATAAGGAATGTATTTACTTCTTGAGCTGCTCAGGGGTGGGGGCTGTAATCTGCACGGGAACTTTGATTTCCGGCAGCCACTCGGCCTTCACCTTCACCGTAGCAGTGCCACAGCCGCCGCGCTTACCGCGAACCACGGCCAGCAGACGGCCATTGAAGAAACTCTGCTTCGGGTTCTGCATGCAGGTGTGGTCCACAGGGTTACCATTGCAGAAGCCCACCAACTCGGCGGGGCCATCGATGCTGAAGCTTACCTTGCGGCTGTCGGTGGGCACCACATTACCCTGGGCATCGGTAAGCGACAGGGAGATGTAGCACAGGTCACGGGCATCGCCCACAATGGCGGAACGATCCACCTCGGCAGACACTCGGGCGGTGGCGCCGGTTGTCACACGCTTAGCCGTAGCCCAGGGCTGGCCATCCTTCTTGACAACCACTTCAACGGTACCGGGCTCGTATACCACGTCCTCCCAGGTGAAGCGGAACTGGTTCTTACTTACCACGAGGCTCTTATCTTTCTGGGTGAATGTGGGGCCCTCTCCACGGCGGCGCACGCCCTGGCTCTTGCCGTTCACAAAGAGCTCGGCCTCATCACCGCTGGTGAACACCATCACCGGTGTCTTCTGGCCTTCGCGGCCTTCCCAGTTCCAATGCGGCAGAATATGAGCCATCTTCTTTTCCGGATTCCACTGGCTCTGGTAGAGGTAGTAGACATCCTTCGGGAAGCCGGCCAGATCAATCAGGCCGAAATAGGAGCTGCGGCTGGGGGCCTTGTTGCCCATGGCCTTGAGCTGTTCCATGGCAGCCTTCTTCTCGGCCTCGCTGGCGCCGATGAAGTTACCGATGTTGGAGGCATCCTGGTTGTAGGGTGTGGGCTCACCGATGTAGTCGAAGCCGGTCCACACGTATTCGCCGGCCAGATCGGGCGCCTTGGTGTGGGCGTGCATCTCGATATCCGGGCAGGAACCCCAGCCCGTGGAGGAAAGCGCATAGCTGCTCACCTGGAAATAGCGGGCACCGCTGTGCACATCCCATTTCATCGGGAAGAAGTAGGTGTCGCGCGTGGAAACGCAGCTGCAGGTCTCGGAGCCGTAGTAGGGTTGCTCCGGGTGTTTCACGCGGAAATCTCCATAAAGATGCGGTTTGTAGTTCAGCCCATACACATCCATTGTTTCAGAAAAGCCGTTCTTATAGGCACGCAGGTCGTTGCACCCCACGGTGTAGGGGCGGGTCGTGTCGTACTTGCGAACCTCATCGCGCAGGTTGATGGCAGTCTCCAGATTCTTCTTGTGCTTCGCGGGGTCATTGTGCCCCTGCTCCGGGATTTCGTTGCCACCGCTCCACGCAATGATGGACGGATGGTTGCGGTCGCGCAGCATGAAGTTACGCACATCTTTCTGCCACCATTCCGGCCAGTAAAGGTGGTAACCGTTCACCTTGTCGTACTTCTGGTTCTTCCAGATATCGAAAAGCTCATCGATAACCAGGATGCCGTGCTTATCGCAGAGGTCGAGCACTTCGGGTGCGGGCGGGTTATGAGTCATACGGATGGAGTTGCAGCCCATCTCCTTAAGGATTTCAATCTTACGCTCATACCCACGGGCATGGAAAGCAGAGCCCAGGGCGCCAAGGTCGTGGTGCTCACACACACCCTTGATTTTCACTTTCTCGCCGTTCAGATAGAAGCCGTCCTTCCTCCACTCCGCAGTGCGCACGCCGAAAGAGCTTTCCTTGCTGTCCACCTGTTTGCCATTCACCAGAATGCTGGTCTGCATGGCATACAGATGCGGGTTCTCCATGCTCCAGAGCTCGGGGTTGTAAAGGCGCAGCTCCTGCTCCACGGTGCCGGTCGTACCGGGTTCCAGGGTGATGGTGGAGGGCTGAGCCTGCACGCCGTCCACAGACTGCTGCACGGTAATTTCAGCCATCTCGCTCCCCGTATTCTCCACCGTGGTCTGCACCTTCACGAGAGCATAATCCTTCTTGATTTCCGGGGTGGTGATGAAGGTGGGCCACTGGGCGAGATGCACAGGACCGGTCTTTTCCAGCCACACATGGCGATAGATACCGGCACCGGGATACCAGCGGGTAGAAAGCGGCAGATTGCTGGCCATGACAGCCACCAGGTTATCCTTGCCGGCTTCCAGATACGGGGTAATATCCACCCGGAAAGAATTATAGCCATACGCCCACTCACCGGCCTTCTTGCCGTTCACATATACCTGGGGATTAGCCATCACGCCATCGAAATCCAGATAGTAGCGATCTTTCTCAGCGCTGAAATCTGCAGGCACGGCAAAGGACTTACGGTACCACCCCCAGCCATTCCAGGGCAGCTTGCCGGTCTCATTCGGTTCCTCCATGAGGAAGGGACTTTCGATTGCCCAGTCGTGCGGCAGCTGCACGTTCTTGAAACCGGATTCATCGGCACCCACCTCTGCATACGCGGTGGCGGGCAGGCCCTTCTGCACATGCAAGGGCTGGTTCTCCATGCCGGTGAACATCACTTCACGAATACTGGCCCAGCTGGCAATATGGGTGCCACCTACGCGGATTTTGATGGACTTAATCGGCTTTCCGCCCACATTGATGAAGGAGGCCGCCTGGTGCCCCACATTGATAATCTGCTGGGTTTCAGAATCTCCATGGTCAATAGAGACAATGGCCGTCAGATTGTTCCGATGTTCCCAATAGATAACCGCCATCTTGACCGGGTCCTTGAAGCCGGGGCGTATCACAAGGTAATGGCCATCGTACTGATCCTTGGCACACCAGCGGGTCATCAGGTCGCCATCAACTGCGTAGGCTGCAGAATGAGTTCCCTGGTGAGAATCCGCATAAACAGGTACACCGGCTTCTGCAGGGTCTCCTGAACCACAATACTTGAATTTCCAACCAAAATCAAAAGTTTCACGTTCGCCGGCATAGGCTGAAGCCACACTCAGAGCCAGCAAAGGCAGCATGTATTTAGCTTTCATCATAATCATGGATACGTTACATTTTAACATTTTATTTCAGCATGAAAAGAAAAAAAACTAGCCCCTACACCCGCAGGAAAGCGCGGTGGCGGTAAAGGAAATACAGAATGAGCCAAAAAAAGCCATATGAAAGGCATTCGTACAGAAGCGGATTTTCTGCCCACTGAAAGAGCGGATAAGCCAGGTTCCCCCACAGGCTCCGGCCACCCGTTCCGGGGGTGTTGGTAAGCAGATAAGCAAGCAACGCATTACAACCCACAACCTGCAGAGGGAAAGCAGCATACTTCATTCCGGGAAGCATATCGAACACGGCATGGAATATGGACAGCAGAAGCAGGCACCAGCCTCCGCTCCACAGTACCATAGTGCTGGTGAACAGGTGCTTGATAAGCGGAGTATCCAGCTCCAGCAGAAGCGCCCCACCCAGACACAGCAAACCGCTGACACAAAGAATCATCACAGCACGCCAACCTCGCTGAAAAAAAACAACACCACCGCCCAGAACGCCCAGCAAGGTCATTGCGCCGAATGCCAGAGAAGTCAGAATCCAGGTATAGGGCGTGCCATCCTGCCAATGCCCCTGCAGCGTACAGTCAACATAATAAGCCAGGTTATTCTGCGGCAGAAAAAGCCCGCCGGGATGACCATTATACGGCACGAAGCGCAGCAGCGCCCAATAGGCCGCCAGCAGGGTCAGGCAGATGAGCAGATGTCCCCGCCAGTTCCAGAGCAAGAGCACCACCGCACTGATGAGATACCCAACGGCAATGGCCTGCAGAGTATTGCAGAACAGGCTCATCCGCTGGGTATTCCCGCTGCACAGATTCCCCTGCACCACCATACCCAGCACAAAAAGCAGGGCCACGCGCCGCAGCACGCGCCAGAGTGTGAGTAGTCTCCCCTGCTCCCGGTAGCGACTGAAAGCTACAGGCATGGAACAGCCGGTGATGAAGAGAAACAAGGGCATCACCAGATCCCAGCAGGTGAAACCACAGCCCCACTCCGCATGCCGGAACTGACCTGCCAACCACCCAGGCACCTCATTTCCCCAGACCAGACGGCACAGCTGCCACAACACGGCGGCTCCGCCGGAAAGCAGCACCATATCCAGGCCTCGCAGTGCATCTATGCTCACAATTCGCTTCTTTTCCTCAGCCATGCTGTGCAGTCTACACAAAATTTCTCACCAGATGAAGAAAAATCTCAATTACTACTTGCTTTTTGTGGTCTGGCAGGTAGAATAGGCTCAGTAAAACCTTATTACAAACCATGAAAGTACTCATCACCGGCGGTGCCGGCTTCATCGGGTCTCACATTGCTGAGCATTACCAGGGTATTGCAGAGGAAATCCGCGTTCTGGACAACCTGCGTACCGGCTACAAGAAAAACCTGGATGGTCTTAATGTAACCTTCATCGAAGGTTCCATCACTGACCGCGAACTGGTAGCAAAGGCAGTGGAAGGCGTGGATTACATCTTCCACATGGCTGCCATGGTATCCGTGCCGGAATCCATGCAGAAGCCCCGCGAGACTGTTGACCTGAATGTGAACGGCCTGCTGACGGTGCTGGAGGAAGCCTCCAAGGCCGGTGTGAAGAAGGTGGTTCTCGCCTCCTCTGCAGCCATTTATGGCGATAACCCCGTTGTTCCCAAGGTGGAAACCATGTACCCCGAGCCGAAGAGCCCCTACGGCATCACCAAGCTTGATGGCGAGTACTACATGGAAATGTTCCGCACTACCGGTCAGGTAAACACAGGTTGCTGCCGTTTCTTCAATGTGTTCGGCCCGCGCCAGGATCCCAAGGGAGCCTATGCCGCCGCCGTGCCGATTTTCATGGAAAAGGCAATCAAGGGCGAAGACATCACCGTATTCGGTGATGGAGACCAGACCCGTGACTTCATTTATGTGAAGGACATCGTGGGCGGTCTTACCTTTGTGGCCGAACACCCGGAAGTGACCGGCGTGTACAACGTGGGCTACGGTGGTCAGATCACCATCAACGACCTTGCCAACATCATTATTGATGCCGCAGGCTCCAGCTCCAAGGTGGTACACCTTCCCGAGCGCCCCGGCGATGTGAAGCACTCCCGTTCCTGCGCTGATAAGCTTCGCAACGCCGGCTGGGCTCCCAAATTCACCCTGGAGGAAGGGCTCAAGACTACACTGGAGTACTTCAAGAGTGTAACCAAGTAATTTTATGATTTTTCAGCCGGGGTTCCTTACCAGGAGCCCCGGCTTTTTATTACGCGCATGCACGAGGATTTCCAGCCACGTCTCAAAGCTTCCGACCTGGAAGAACGAGCAGCGAAACGCCTTGCAGAGTTGCAGGCGGAAGGGATTCCCCTGCGTCCCGTAGTTAACAAAACCCGCAAACTGGCAAAAAACTTCTGGGGAGCTGCATGGATGAAGCAGCTTGCGCATTGCGAATCCGGCGGCATGTGCCTGGCGCCCGGGCGCACCTTGCTGCGCCACTCCTGCGTGCTGCATGTCGATGTTGAACCGTGCAGCATTTCTGCTCTGATAAGTGCAGAAGAGTTGTACGAAGTAGAAATGCGACTGGCCCCTCTGGATGAAGAACGCCTGGAAGAACTGGCTGCATGCTGCACAGGCCGAATTGATTCTCTGCTCTCTCTGCTGAACGGAAAGACGGATGAGGCTGTACTGAAGCAACTCTGCCACCCGGAAACCGGTCTTCTTCCCACACCGGAGGACTGGAGCATGAGCTGCACCTGCCCGGATTGGGCAGAACCCTGTCCCCACGCAGCCGCTGCAATTTATGCCATCGGTTGCCTTATTGATGAGGACCCCACTCTGCTCTTTACTCTGCGAGGCATTTCACCGGAACATCTGATTGCCAGCCCAACGCCTCCTGTAGAGCTGAATACGGCACAACTTGCCTCCATGTTCGGTATCGATCTGGATATGGGACATTAACCCTTCCCGGGTTCCCCATAGAATTTCCAGGGGCGTGGCGCATGACTCCCTTTACCCCTTTCCCCCCCAAAAAAAAACCGGCCACGATAATGGCCGGGTTTGCGGAAATATTTCAAGCTTATCAGCCGCGGCGGCGGCGCGGAGCAGCCTTGCGCTTGGCTACGGACTTGCTCTTCCTGGCCTTTGCAGACTTGCTTCTGGCGGCAACACTGCGACGGCTCACAGATACCTTGCTTCTCGTGGCTACCTTGCGACGACTGTTTACGACTTTGCGATTTGCAGCCACGCGGCGGTTGTTGCGAGCAGACGAACGGCCGCGGCTTGCTTTTCTGGCGGAAGCTACGGCTGTACGCGGCACATAGGCAGGAACCGGTGTCCGGGATGTACGAATTGCAGCAGCCAATGCCTTGCGCTGGTCATCGGCACTGTAGTTGCGACCTTGCTGGCCCGCAAAATACTTACGGTATGCAGGATCCACCTGATTAATGTTGGTGACTGCATCCGGGAAGTTATGATACGCCAATGCCCGGTCGCTCTGACAGGATGCCAGTAAACAGGCAACCACTGCAACCAGACAAAGAACAAGCTGACGAGTGCTGAACATAACGCTATTTCTATCAGGGACAGATTAAATCCACCAGGCGAATCGGTATCGAGATCAGCAGGCTGACCAGACTCGTTACCGCACTGCAGGAGGTGAGACAGGTCATACACACCAGAATTGCAGCCAGTTGCACGCCGCGCTTCGCCACGTTAATGATTGTTGTTTTCATAATGTTTTCTACGCGGCATGCCGGGCACTCCTATATGCCATTCCCTATCCCGCCAGCCATATATTACCACACTACTCACCGAACTGCCAATACTAAACTTTTCTTTACAATCTTTTTTTATCGGGTATGACTTGATTTTGGGCAAAAAGTGCATAGAATAGGGCACCTATGCAGCACATTCCGGACGATTCGAGAGCCAAGCTGGTGCAGAACCTGCAGATTTTTGCAGAAAAACACCCTCTACAGCGATTAACAGCCGACAAAATCATCGATTTCATCTGCGGTAATCCGGACTGTTTCTGCCGCAGTAACCAGCAAGGACATATTACAGGGTCCGCATGGTTGGTCAACCCCACGGGAGACAAAGCACTACTGACGCTTCACCACAATTTGCAACGCTGGATGCAGACCGGCGGCCACGCAGATGGCGACCCGAACCCGCTCCGCGTGGCGTTGAAAGAAGCAGAGGAAGAAAGCGGAATCGAGGGCATACTCCCCGTCAGCGAGGACATTTACGATATTGACATTCATCTTATCCCTGCCCGCCCGGCCAAGGGCGAGCCGCAACATTATCACTACGATATCCGCTACCTGCTGCAGGCGCCGCATGAATCCTTTGCCATTTCCCCGGAATCGGATGACCTGGCATGGTGGAACGCAGCCGACTTTGAATCCCGGAGCAGCGAACTGGACGAAGCCGTTTCCCGCATGGCCAGGAGATATTTCAGCGGTATGCCAGCCACACGCGCGCCATAGATGAGCTGACCTGGATTTGACAGAACAAAAATCCCGGGCTCCGGCCAATTTGCAGACCCGCAAATCGCCAATCTATCAAACATGGAGGGTGATTGCTATACCTATGGGCCATGCTCGCGATTTTCTTCCTGCAAATAACATTTCCGCTTGATTTATGCGGAAACGGTACGTATAATGCACGGTTAATGGGAGTCTCTCCTCTCCTGTTAGACATACACTTCTACAATCTGCCATGAAACCGCAGTTCAAAACCCTGCTCTGCACGCTCTGCTGTGCCTTTCTTTCCGTAACAGCCAACCATGTAGCTGAAGCCGTTGTTATTTACCCCACACCACAACACAACGGTATGCGCTCTATCACCACCCGAGTGAAAGATGTGCAGATTCTGATGCGCAGCGCCCAAAGCAAAGGCGGACTCTGGGATCGGCTACCCCAGGTACCCGAAGGTTATGCTATAGACATCACCCCGGGAAAGCTCACCGTCTACGCCAACGATGAAACCGGGCGTTTCTATGCTCGCCAGTCCATCATCCAGATGCTTTACAATGTGCCGGATGCGACCGTAGCGCACAATGATGTCTTTGCAGACAAAAGTCTGCGAGAAGTATCCCGACTGGGAGAACTGCCAATGGGTATCTTGGTAGACTGGCCGGACCTGCCGTTCCGAGGTGTGGTGGAAGGTTATTACGGTGCACCCTGGAGCTTCGAAGCCCGCTGTTCCATTTTCCGCTTCATGGGCCGCAACAAGATGAACACCTACATCTATGCCCCCAAGGATGACCCCTACCACCACGGCCACGGTTGCTACCAGCCCTACCCCGAACAAAAGGCAACCGAACTCAGAGATTTGATTAAATACGCACGCCAGAACTATGTTCGTTTTGTGTGGGCTATTCACCCGGCCAACACGGTGCGCTGGGATAAAAACGAAGGCAAACCCCAGCTGGACGGGCTCTGTGCCAAACTGCAGCAAATGTACGATTTAGGTGTGCGTGATTTCGGGGTTCTTGTGGATGACTCCAGCGGCGAAATCGGCAAAGCCGAGCGCCAGGTACAGCTCACAAATTATATTCTGGAACATTTCATCCGCAAGCATCCGGATGTAAACCAGACACTCATCATGTGCCCCACCGGCTACAACCGCAGCTGGACGAATGAAAACTTTCTGCAGACACTTGGCCGAGGTCTGGATAAGAGCATTCCCGTCATGTGGACGGGGGATACCGTAGTGCACGATATCACACTGGATGGCCAGAAATGGGTAAACCAGCACGTACAGCGCCCCACTTTCATCTGGTGGAACTGGCCGTGCAATGATTTCAAGCGCAGCCGGCTTTCCATGGGGCGCACCTATGGTCTGGACACCAACCCGGAAATGAAAAATCAGATGAGTGGTTTTGTGGCGAATCCCATGGAGCATGCAGAAGCCAGCAAGGTTGGTTTGTTTGGTGTAGCCAACTACACCTGGAATATTGACAACTTTGAATCCGCTTCCACCTGGGATGCAGGCATGCAGCGGCTCTACCCCCGCCACCGCGAGGCCATGCGTGTATTCTGCGCACATAATTCCTATCTCCTGCCAAATGGCCACGGTTATTTCCGAGAAGAATCGGTAAACATTGCCCCCACCGCAGAATGCTTTATCGAAAGCATTGCCAATGACAAACCGGACATGAAAGCCGTGCAGCTCCTGCAGCTGGAATTCGACCGCATGGTCAGCGCAGCCCGCGAGCTGAAACACACCAGCAACCCCATTGCTGGGCTCTGCGAAGAAATCCGCCCCTGGTTGGATCAGTTTGAACTCTGCGGGGTAGCCGGAGCTTCCATCATGACTGCCTTTGCTACCAAGGACGACTATCTCTTCCACTATTTCTTCGATACGGTTCAGGCTCTTTACGACATGCGCTCCACCATGAGAAACGAGTGGTCTGCCAGCGGGGTCCGCCTCGTGGATGATGTAGAGGTCGCCACCTATGCCATGACTCCGGTTCTTAACGCTGCCTTCTCTTACCTGAATGGCCAGGTATATGCAGCACTCTCCGGTCAGAAACGCCCGGATCCCAAATTCACTGCATCATGCGGTCGCCCCGGCACCGATTCCCAGAAAATCAAGGACGGACGTCCCAATACGTTCTGGTCCAGCGATTGTTTCCAGGCAAAGGATCAGTGGTTCTGCCTGGATCACGGTTCCACCATTTCCATCAATAATATCTCCATGGTTATGGGCGGTTCACGCCCGAATGATTACACAGAATGCGGCCAGTTCGAAGTATCTGACGATGGAAAGACATGGACTCCCATTGGCAAGGCTCAATACGGCAATATGGCCATTGTCAATCTCTCCCGCAACCCCATACGTGCCCGCTATGTGCGTTTCCGCATTCTGACACCGCGCCCGAACTGGCTCTCCATTTGTGAGTTTGCTGTCAATCGAACCCTGCCCCCTTATGTCGACACCAATGTGGAAGGCCGTAATCTGACGGCTTACAGCACCAATGCAGACATCGGCATCAGCCGTGTCATGGAGGTATTCCAATTCCAGCCACAGGAACACATTTCCCTGCACCTGCCCACCCCCATCAGCCCAGAATGGGTCCAGATTAATCTGGAACACCCCGGGCTCACCACCTGGGCCACAATCTCGCTGACTCTCGAATCCGGCAAAGAACACACGGTACAGGCTGCAGTGGAAGGCAATCGACTCTACCTGAAAAAAGAACAGCTTCCTCAGGAACGAATCACTGCCGTCAATGTTACCAACACAAGTGACAACCCACAGGAAATCAAGCTCACGCTCTTCAACATCGGTATCACAGAAAACGCATTGGATACCGATACCCGCACCATATATGATGCCGACATCGCCTCTGCATACCTCTGTGCAAAAGCCCCGTTGGATGTCACTATGCCAGTCCCGTCCGGCACTCAGGAAATGATTACCGTAGGCAACATCCGCTGCGATGTTACCGGCGCCACACTCACCAGCGAAGGGCCCCACGTCTGCCGCTATAAAATTAATCCCGGCGCCACCACTGTGCGCCTTACCCACCCCAAACAACCGTACTGCTTCCTCAACGAAGTCATTTTCAAATAAAAAACAGGCAGACAAATACATCTGCTACGAATCTCATGCAACTGCACTGTCTCATAGAAAACACCTGTTCGCGGGATGATTTAGTAGCAGAGCATGGGCTCAGTCTTCTTATCGAAACGGCAAACCACCGCATTCTGTTCGACACAGGAGCATCTGATGCTTTCATTCATAACGCCACCCGAATGGGGCACCATCTCAATGTTGACATGGTGGTGCTCTCGCACGGTCACTACGACCATGGCGGCGGACTCCGGCACTTCATCCAGCTCCATCCGCATACCCCCATCTGGGTCAGTCCACATGCCTTTACGCCTCACTTCAACGCTCATGGCAAGAATATAGGTCTGCAGGCAGAGCTGGAGCAGCACCCGGCCATGCGCCTGGTCCGGCAGGCGAAACTCCAACTGGCACCGGGAGTATGCATACATTGTGCAGAGTCCCTCCCCACGCCATACCCGCTGGAAGGAAAAGGCATGAGCTGCTGCATAGGAGGAACAGTTGTGCCGGATGACTTCCTGCATGAACAATACCTGCTCCTGAAAGAAAACGGGCGGCGCATCATCATCAGCGGATGCGCCCATCGGGGCATTCTCAACATAGCCACCCACTTCCGGCCGGATGTCCTCATTGGCGGATTCCACCTCACACACGCAGATTCGCAAGAAGACATCGATAAACTGCACCGCACCGCCGCCCTCCTGGCACAATTACCCACTAGCTACTACACTGGCCACTGCACCTGCCCCGCCGCATACGCTATCCTCAAACAACATCTAGGCCACCAACTCCATCCCCTCACAACCGGAGACACTATCACCATTCCATAGCCCACCTCGCCTCGCCCTGCACCGCACACATCCCCTTGTATCACCCGCTGTTCATTATAGCATTTATGATACCTCCCAACACACTACTTACGTTCTGAATTAACTACGAGTGAGTACTCCCTTCGAAAAAAATTGACTTTATCGCATTTTTACTGCATAATCCTAGACAGAGATAAGCCGTAAACCGCATGAGCATCCCGCCAGACATCCCACCTAGCCTCATACCTCTGTCACGTAAGGATTAAAAGCCACAAAATCGGTGGGACTCACCACCAGCACGTTTCCCAACAATGAAACAATACTACATCAACATTAATAACAGGCAGGAAGGTCCGTTTGAAGAATCGGTTATCCTGGCAGGAGTTGCATCTGGAGAATATGATGCAAACGCCTATATCTGGTGCGAGGGCATGGAGAAATGGGAAACGATCTCCGAGCATTTCCCATCGGACGTCACGCCATCGCCAATGGAAAGAGTTGATGCAATCGCCAATAATAAGCAAACACTTTGTATATCAAGCACTGAAGAAGAAAAACATACGCGCCATCAATTCAAAGCAAAGGTACAACAAGGAATACGGAGCATAAAAACATGTTTAGCTGCAACCGCTAAATGTTGCAGAAAATGGTATGGAGTGAGTAGCCCGATTATAAAGAAAGGGATTTGTGAAGCTGCACGTTACGCTACGAAACTCACCTGTCTTTATTTCGAGCAATTCAAGAAAAAGAAGAGTGTTCGAGTAATAACATGTATCGTGGTTCTTCTCTTCACAAGTTGCTTCGTCATCTGTATTTATACCGAAAAGAAAAAGGAACCTACCTACATCCCCACAGTTTCGACATACACACCGAAAACGCAAATCCTGCCATCTAAGGCCTATCGGCCCCACACTACTCACATTACCCCCACGCAGCAACAAAGAAATGCAGCCAGGACAAAGCTGCAAAGCATGGGCATTCCCCTTCACGACCTGGATAATTTCTTATTCGCCACAATAGCAATGGGCGATGCCGAATTGGCAAGGCTTCCCTTAGAAGCCGGCGCAAACGTAAACGCTCGATATTTATTAGATGGAGATACGCCTCTCATCAAAGCAACTTGTTTAGGACACACCCAAATAGTGCGACTCCTGCTCTCTTATGGCGCTGACGTAAACGCAAAATCTGGCAACGGTGGGTCATCTGCCATTGATAACGCCATTACGAGAAAACATGTAGACATCACTAAGCTCCTTATTGATGCTGGAGCACATATCAACAAACAAGACACCTCCGGTGACAGATTGACACCTTTAATAATGGCGGCTCATAACCATCTGGATGATGTTTGTGAATATCTCATTAAAGCAGGAGCCTACGTCAATCTGAGAGATGCAGCAGGAAGAAACGCTTTAGCTCATACATTGATGAACCCTCACTATAAGCAAGAAGCCATAGTTAACCTCCTCCTGAGGGCAGGTGCGGATCCAAATGTAAAGTTCAGCATAGACGATAAGAACCACAACATTACTCCGCTAATGATAAGCGTATTTAACGAAAAACCAGCAATAGTCAGAGCATTACTCCATGCTGGAGCACGTGTAAACGATGTAAACAACGAGGGAATTTCAGCTCTTGCTTTTGCCAAAACCCTCCCATTAAACAACAGCGTCAGGGAAATCATTCGTATTCTTCAAGCCTCCGGAGCCCAAAATTAATCTAACCCATCTTTTATTATGAAACCAATTCTTCTTTCATTCCTTTCATTTTCCATATTGGCATCAGGTATAGCAGATGCTCAAACTCCACGGCAACTTCTTAACGATGCCCGACGAGGAAATGTAACAGCCATGCGTACCTTAGGCAAACGGCTCATACAAGGCAAAGGCATTAAACACGACCCGAAGAATGGCGTCAAATGGCTTGAAATGGCTGCAGACAAGGGCGATCACCGCGCCATGTTCATGCTGGGAGATTTGCATTACAAAGGCATTGCCGTTTCCAAAGACGAAGAAGAGGCTATACGTTACTATAAGATGGCTGACGAATTGGGCAACAAGAATGCAGCTGACAAATTGAAAAAACTGGGAATAACAAGTAAGGCTGATAGCAAAAAGAAAAAAAGAAAGGAAGATATAAATCCAACATCGGAATCGATGGATAATATAGAAGAGGCCGAAGAGGCCGAAGCCGAAGCTAAGCAGGAAGCTGAAGCC
>DEPT01000002.1:0-1690 GCA_002358905.1 Akkermansiaceae bacterium UBA3385 | reverse complement strand
GAAGCCAAAGCTAAGCAGGAAGCAGAAGCTAAGGCTAAGCAGGAAGCTGAAGCTAAGGCTAAGCAGGAAGCTGAAATTGCCCGTCGCCTTCAACAATATCCACCTCTCTTGTTAGACTTCCAAAAAGCAGTTAAGAAAAATGAGTATTGGAAATATGAAGATTTTATCGCTAAAGGTGTAGATATTCATCACAATCTCATTAATAATCAGGGTGAACAAGAAGAAAACTATACACCTTTAGATTGCTGCTTATTTGATAATGATTTCGAGGGCGCAAAAATTCTCATCAAACACGGAGCTGATATCAATAAAACGAGGAATAAAGATAGGCTCTGGGTAGAGATTATGAAATACGAATACGTTGATAAATCCAAAATGACGACGTTTTTCATTTGGCTTATCGACAACAACGTTCATCTTAAACCCTCTCTCGCGTACAAAGACACACTTATGCATGTGGCTGTCTTATGTGGGAACGGAACCATTGCATCAAAATTAATCAGTAAAGGAGTTGACATAGACATTCCCCGCGAGGGCGGCGTTACACCGTTGCTTGATGTCACTATATGGATTACCAGAGGAATTGGCAGGCTGGAAAATGCTCTAACGAAGAGAGACGTTGATACGCTGGTGCCTATGATTCAGCAGAAATTAAACATGCTCTCAGAGCTTTTAAAAGCAGGAGCGAACCCCAACATACAGGGCTCCTTTACTTTCGACTATGAAAATTTAAGCTCCCGCTCAGCCTATACTCATACCATTCTTTCTGCCGGATTCGGAAAAAACATACAGTTTTATTATGACTTGGTGACTTTGCTTCATCGCAACGGTGCAAATCCAGCACTCAGAAACAAAGATGGACTCAATGCACTTGAAGAACTTATCCTGAGTAAAGAAGACAAGGAACCTAGAGATGGACAAATTCTACTGGGAGATAGCAGAGATTTTGCAAAATTATTTATCGATAAAAATATAATTATAAGCAATCCAAAAGTTCTGGAAATTCTAAAAAAAGACGCTGAATTATTCTACTTGTATCAACAGAAACACAAGTAACAAAGCAACTATTATGAGAAAGAAATCCCTTACACACGGGTCTCAATTCTTTCCATCCTCCTTAGTCTGAATTTTCGGGCTCTCTGACCGACAATACGCTCTGCGGCGCTGTGTTCCCATACACAGCACCGCACAGTGGCAAGCAGAACGATGGCATTAATTATCGGTGCAAGGGACTTTAGTCCCGAAAACATAACCGGAGAGGGACTGAAGTCCCTCTCTCCGAAAGATTCCGCAGAACTTTCGTTCTGCGGGCTTCATTAACCCCTTGTCTCGGCGTAGCTGCGCAGCAGCGAAGACGGATGGCTGCTATCTACCCTGCCTCGGCGTAGCCCCGGCACGGGGCGAAGACGGAAGTCCCGTAATCACGTTTCCCAATCGTCAATTGTCAATTGGAACTCGTCATTCCGGGAAACGAAATCCTGCCCGTGCCGGGCAGGACGAAATCCCGCGTGCCGCGGGTCGAAATCCACACTTCGTGTGGTCGAAATCTGCAGGCTTCGCCTGCAGACGATGAAGCCCCGAAACCTTTTCGGTTTCGGGGCTTCATTTACCCTGGCAGCTATCTACTCTCGCGGGACCTGTCGTCCGACAAGACGCCCGACGGCTGTAAGGGCGGCTAGCCAAACTGCGC
>DEPT01000010.1:102970-120613 GCA_002358905.1 Akkermansiaceae bacterium UBA3385 | reverse complement strand
GGGGGCCACGCCGGTGCTGATACAAATGTATCCGGCGGAGCCTTCGGCCTGGAAACTCAGGTGGGCCGCGCCAGCCTCCTCGGCATGGCTCTGGGTAACAGCTGGACACGTGTGAGCGCCCACGGCTTCGGTACCATCGAGCAGGACACCACGCACCTGGGCCTGTATGGCCAGACCAACTGGCGCAGCGGTGTGACCGCCGACTGGAGCGCAGCCTATGGCCGCAGCGATTCCGAGACCATGGGCAGCGACTGGAGCCAGAAGCACCTGCAGCTGGATGTCCGCGTGAGCTACAACCACGAGCTGAATGCCAACACCGTGCTGAGTCCCTTCGCCGGTCTGCAGTATTACGCCAGCGACTCCGCCACCGTGGAGGGAACAGATACCGGTTCTCTGCAGAACCTGCGTGCTGAAATCGGTGTGGCGGCCAGTCGCCGCATGGGCAAGTTCGGAGTGTACGGCGAAATCGCTGTGCACCAGGACATCGCCCGCAACAATCCTGTGGTTGATATGGTCGGCACCCGCAGCACGGGCATGAACCCCGGCCGCACCGGTCTGAACTTCACCGTAGGTGCCAGTTACGACCTGAACGACAGGTGGAGCGTGAACGCCAGCTACACGGGTGAGTACGTAGAGAACGCCAATGTCCACAGCGCGAACGTGGGCGCCACATATAAGTTTTAATGATTAGGCAATAGTAAAGTTGGCGCGTTCCGTTCATTCGTCAGCAAACCCACTGAGATTCGTCTCAGTGGGTTTCGATTATCACGAAACAGAAAAGATATGTTCAACTTAAACTTGAAGAATTCAAATAAAAATCTTATTCTGAATCGCCGAGTTAGAGTACAGTATAAACCCTGCTGTCAGAAAAACGATGAATAAGAAACACCTGAAATTGTTCGCCCTTGCGTTAGCAATGGGGTTGGGAATGAGTAGTTGTCACCACATGCACCACCATGGGCACCATCACCATGCCTGCCACCATGGGTTTGTGCATTTCTGCCACTAAGCCGTTATTAACGAAACAGCCCCGGTGAAAGATCACCGGGGCTGTGCGATAACTGATGTGATGAAACAGATTAGTTCTGCTCTGCCACCGCCTGGTTGATGAGCTCCTGAATCTCTTCGGCCTTGGCCTTGAGAGCACGGAGTTCCTTGAATGCCTCGGGCAGCTTACGCATGGCAGCAAACTGGCGGGCGGCTTCGCCGTACGGAACAGCGGGGGCGCCCCAGTAGGTCTTACCGGTTTCGAGATTATTCATGACTCCGGAACGGGCCGCGACTACAACCTTATCTTCAATCTTGATGTGCCCGGTAATGCCGCACTGTGCAGCGATGGTCACGTAGTCGCCTACGTGGGTGCTGCCGGCAATGCCGCTCTGGGCGCACATGACGCAGTGCTTGCCGAGTGTTACATTGTGGCCAATCTGAATCTGGTTATCGAGCTTTGTACCTTCGCCGATGACGGTGCGACCGAAGCGTGCGCGGTCGATAGTGGTATTGGCGCCGATGTCTACAAAATCACCGATTTCGACGATACCCACCTGGTCGATGGTATCGTAGCGGCCGGTTTCCTTGTTGAGAAGGAAGCCGAAGCCATCACCACCGATAACGGCACCGGGCTGAATAACGACATTTTTGCCCAGGATGCAGCGCTCACGGATGACCACCTTGGGATAGAGCTTGCAGTTTTCGCCCATCTTCACGGCCTTGCAGATGACGCAACCAGGGCCGATGTCGGAGCCATCGCCGATTTCGGCATCGGCTTCGATGACTGCGCAGGGGCCAACGCGAACCTTGGTGGGATCCAGCTTGGCAGCGGGGTCGACATAAGCCGTGGGGTGAATGCCCGGCGTGAAATCCGTGCTGGCTTTCATGAAATGAGCCACCAGGGCGTTAAAAGCCAGAGAGGGGTTCTCCACTTCGATGAAGGCAACGCCCTCCGGGTACTGCGGGAGTGCAGGGGGAACCAGGACGGCACCAGCCTTGGTGGAAAGGAAATCGTTGAAGTACTTCTCGTTGCCGAGGAAGGCAATCTCACAGGGGGTAGCGCTATCTAATGTAGCGACTCCGGAGATAGAAATCTCCGGAGCCGGTGAATTGATAAGTTTACCGCCGGTGAGCTCGAGAACTTCGGAGAGAGTGAGGTTCATGATAAGCTCTAGGGGGTGATTGTGAAATTAGTTGGCGGCAGGAGCCTGAGAGCCGTAGAGACGCTTGAGCTCAGCATCGGGGTCGAAACCCTGGGGTGCGCCGGCGTTGAGCTGCTTGAGCACTTCGGGGGTGAGGTCGATGTCCTTCTTCATGTAGGGGAACACGCGGGTGCCGATGCCAATCTGGGGCTGGGGAGAAATGGCGCCGGAGTCGAGAACGAGGTCAGAGCCGCTCTGGTCAGCCACGGTGTTGATGGCGGTCTGCACTTCTTCAACCAGGAGACGCATTTCGCTGTTGCGGAGCTCGCGGAAAGCCACTTCACGGCGCTGTACAAAATCCTTCAGTTCCTGGTCAGCGGCTTTGAGCTCGTTGGCCTTGGCCTGGTACTGCTCACGAAGTTTGGCAACAGCGGAATCGGAAAGGCTGCTGTCGTACTTCTCCTGAATCTTCTTGAGCTCTTCCTGAAGACCACGGAGCTTGTCCTCACGAACCTTGATATCAGCCTTAATCTCGGAGAGCTGGGTCTGAAGGGAGGTTTCCGTATCGAAGCGCTTGTAGAACTTGGTGTAGAGCTCCTGCACGTTGACGGATGCAATCTTGATTTCGGCCTGAGCCGTGGCAGTCAGAGCGCACAGCGTCACGAGAGCGGTGGTGATAATGGGGAACTTCATAATATGTGAGGTTTAGATGCAAACATTCTACCTAATGTTCAAATTAAGTCAAGAAAACGTTGTGTCACTTCAGATGGCATGTGCGGAAATGACAGGAAATATGATACCGGCAGATACCGCATAAAGGGTAAATAGTTATTCTAACTCCTTGAAAGATAGAGATGATAGAGCTATGTTTCCGGTATATGACAAGTGGTGAATTAAGTGAAAGAGAGATAGATGTTCTTTATCATCCGTTTCTTCATCGAAAATTAAAATTGGCAACCCGGATAGTTATGGCGCCGCTGCCGCGCTTGTTTGCCCGCAACGGCGTTCCTACCCAGGAGATGCAGAGTTATTATCGCCGTCGTGCCGAGCAGCAAATGGGCTTAATCATTACGGAACCTGTTGCTATTGATGACCCAGCTGCGACAGCAGATTCCGGAATGGCGCATTTTTTCGGCGGAGCAGCCTTGCGTGCATGGAAAGGAATATGCCGCAGTGTGCATGCAACCCCGTGTCGCATCATGCCTCAGTTGAACCATGTGGGGATGCTTCGCCCCGAGTCCGGAGATATGCCGAATCCTGAAGCAGCTGCAGTCGGGCCCAGTGGTATTGATCCCGTGATATTAAAGCAGAGGGTCGAACCCATGAGCCGTGAGCGCATCACATCCATTATCACAGCGTTTGCAACAGCTGCGCATAGTGCCAGACAACTGGGGTTTGATGGTGTGGAAATCAATGGTGCACATGCGGGCCTGGTAGAGCAATTTCTGCGCAAGGAAACAAATTGCCGGACTGATGAATATGGTGGCGATATCCTGGGACGGGCTCGATTTGCATGCCGGATTATACATGCTGTGAGGAAGGCGACGGGCCACATGTTTCCCATTGTATTCCGATATAGTCAGCACGGTTCGGGTATCTGGAAATCCCCCTTGCTGAAAAGCCCGGCAGAGCTGGAGATATTGCTCGGGGCATTGTGTGATGCCGGGGTGGATATGTTCGCCTGTGATGGCGTGAATATGCCCGCATTTCATGGTAGTGCTCTGAATTTACCTGCATGGACACGTATGCTGACCAAACGCCCGGTGATAGGTAATGGCGGAGTGGGACTGCCCGGACTGGGCCTTGCATCGCTGGTGCAACAATTGAGAGCAAAGGACTATGATTTAGTTGCGGTGGGCCGCGCCTTGCTCGCTGACGCAGAATGGGCAACCAAGGTGCGACTGGGCCGCGAAGCTGAAATTGTGCCGTTTACCCACCGCAGCTGGATGCGGCTGTTTTGAACCGGAGACGCAAAAACGCGTTGCATCTGTTGAGAAGATGCAACGCGTTGTGTAAAATGAAACGGAATAATTCAGTTTCCCAACTTGTCGTAATGGTCAATCATGGAGTAAATCTCCTTGACATCGCGGCGGGAATTGCGACCGATGATATAGGCTGCGACAATGAGACAGAGTGCACCACCAATGGGTGCCCATTTGGCGAGTTCTTTCATATCTTTTTCTTTTTGGTTTTTTCTGATTTCTGCGATTTACGCTTGGGTTCCGCAAGCTCGAAATCCGCGGGAGGTGCAGCGGGTTCAAGCTTGCCGTCTTCTTTCAACAGGAAGGGGAACTCAATGATACCATCGCGCGTGATATAAGGGAAAGCTGCTTCCGGGTCTGCGCCGTTCTTGAGAGCATCCATGGCGTTGCGGCAACCTCCGATAAAGAAATCTGCCAGTTGCAGTCCGCGGTCCACTGCGTCTTTGAGCTTGAGCAGCTGCTCGCGTGCACTGAGCATCATTTCCAGTCGCTTGGGCAGGGTGGCAACACCTTCGATGGTTACATCCATGAATGCCTTAATCTGAGGCAGGGTCATGCCAGCTTGTTTCATGCACAGAACCCCCAGCAGGCATCCCATGCTGGCGTCACCATATACACGGCGCCCGGATTCAGTGCGCTCTACATAACGGAGTAATCCCTCTTTTTCGTAATAACGAAGCGTGTGGATGGAAAGTCCGGTTTTACGGGAAAGTGCAGAAATTGTATATTTCATTGTGGGCTTGGAGACGAGAGGAGGACGCGGCATTTTGCCATATCATTAGAGCATGGTCAAGCATAATGTATGATTCTGAATCCGCCAAAGTGTTCAAATCTTTATTATTTTTACGGGAATACAGCTCAAGAGCGCATAATACATGATTGACTTTCGCCCCGAATCTGGCAGAATACGTGCAGACTGATATGAGTACGTACGGATATTATCGTATGGCAGCCGTGACTCCGCGGGTGAAAGTGGCGGATGTTGCCTACAATACGGAAGAAGTGGTGCGCGCCATGAGAGAAGCCGCCAAGGGTGGTGCCCATGCCGTGTTGTTTCCGGAACTTTGCCTCACCGGGGCAAGCTGTGGTGACCTGTTTTTCCAGCCGCACCTGCAGCAGGCGGCCTTGCGTGCATTGGCTCGCTTTGCCGGGGAAACGGCCCGCTTGAATATACCTGCCATTCTGACCCTGCCCCTGGTTATTGAAGAAGGTATTTATAACGTGGCAGCTGTTGTACAGAGCGGACATGTGCTCGGCCTGGTTCCGAAAAGTGTTTTACCCAATACAAGAGATGCCTACGAGCGCCGCCAGTTCCGCCCGGCCTCAGACCTGCAGCTGAAGGAGATTGAGCTGCCCGGTTTTGGTACGGTTCCGATTGGTGTGGACCTGCTGTTCACTAATGGTTCTGATTTTACATTCGGTATCGAAGTAGCAGATGATTTGTGGAGCGTGATTCCACCGAGCTGCAGACTTGCACTGCAGGGAGCCCGCGTCATTTTTAATCCGGGAGCCTCTACAGCAGTTGCATCCGGTGCTGCGTATTGCCGTAACCTGGTGATGCAGCAGAGTGCCCGCTGCCTTGCGGCGTATGTCTATGCTTCTGCCGGAGTGGGTGAAAGCACTCAGGATGTCGTCTATGGTGGTCAGTCCCTTATTGCAGATAATGGACGTCTGGCAGCAGAAGGTAAGATGTTTGCCCGCGAAACGTCCGTTATCTATGCAGATGTGGACTTGCAGCGTCTGGGGGTGGCTCGTAGCAGCGAAAGTTCATACAATGATGCTCGCGCTCTAGCCGCTTGTGTACCGGCTCGCCGTATTTCCCTGGGCAAGTTTGACCCGCGGTGTGACCTCGCGTATGCGTGGCTTCCGTCTCGTCCGTTCATTCCTGCAGAGGACGAACGAGCTGCCCGTTGCGAGGAGATTCTTAACATTCAGGCCACGGCTCTGGCAAAGCGTATAGAGCATACGCATGCCCGCACGCTGGTGATTGGTATTTCCGGTGGTCTGGACAGTACCCTGGCGCTGATGGTGTGTGCTCGTGCCTGCCGCATGCTGGAAATGCCCCTGAGCAGTATTCTGGCGGTGACGATGCCTGGTTTCGGCACAACCGGGCGCACGTATCACAACGCCGTATCCATGATGAAACTTCTCGGCGTCACTTTCAAGGAAGTCAACATCAAGGAAGCCTGCCTGCTTCAGTTCCAGGATCTGGATTTCGACCCATCGCTTCGTACCAGTACCTATGAGAATGTACAGGCTCGCCAGCGCACCAGTATTCTCATGAATCTGGCGAATAAGACTGGTGGCATGGTCATCGGTACCGGCGACCTTTCGGAAATTGCGCTCGGCTGGTCCACATATAATGGCGACCATATGAGCATGTATGCGGTTAATTGCTCTGTTCCCAAGACTCTTATCCGCTGCCTGCTGGCTTACGAGGCGGCCCATTGTGGAGATTCCGACCTTGCGGAGACGATTCAGGATGTCATTGATACACCTGTGAGCCCGGAATTACTTCCCCCTGCGGATGATGGCAGCATGGAACAGAAAACGGAAGATATACTGGGACCGTATGACCTGCATGATTTCTTCCTGTATCATTTCATCAAATACGGAGCAGAGCCCACCAAGCTCCGCGTGCTTGCACAAGTGGCCTTTGCCGGTGAGTACTCAGAGGAAATTATCGGACGAACACTGGAAACATTCCTGCGCCGCTTCTTCCAGCAGCAGTTTAAGCGCAGCTGTGTGCCGGATGGCCCCAAGGTTGGCAGCATAGCTCTTTCTCCCCGCGGAGACTGGCGCATGCCGACGGATGCCTGTGGTGAGCTCTGGAAACCTTGACATCCTATCATCACTTGTGATAAGCTCAATTTATGAAACGCGTTGAACAATCTCTCGCAACTTTCCGGCAGAAACCCTGCATGTATAATTGTGCCCAGACGGTTTGTGCCGCTTTTGGACGTGATGATCTGGTGGAACCTATGGCCACATGCGGCGGCGGGCGCGCTCCGGAGGGGACTTGTGGTGCCTTGTATGGAGCCATGCAGGTAATGCCCGAAAAATCTGCTGCTATTCTGGCTGCCTTTGTAGCGGCCAATGGTGCTGCGGCATGCCGGGAAATTAAGGGAGCAAACCGCGTGCCCTGTCAGGAGTGTGTGCGCTGTGCCGCGTCTATTCTGGTGGATTTAGGCGCCTGATTTATTTTTTACATTTTCAGAGCAGGGGGTGGAACGCAGTTGCCACTCCCTGTTTCTCATTGCTGGAAGAGTGTCTTCATGCTACACCTGCAGTATATGCAGGAAATACCTATTGTACTTGGCTTTACGGCGGGAGAGCTGACTCCGTGGCTCACGACCCGGTTTGATTTACAGGCCTACCAGCGGGGCGCCTCTGAAATGACAAATTTTCAGATTATGCCTTATGGAGGGATTCAATTACGCCCCGGTACCGCCTATGTGGATACATTGTCATCATCCTCGGTTCGTTTATTCCCCTTTTGTTATGCGGCGGATGATGCTCTGATGCTGGTATTCTACCCAGGGGGCATGCATGTCTACAAAAAGGGAGAATGCCTGTCTGATGCTTCCGGAAACCGATTTGTGCTGACGACCCCTTGGACAAGGCCTGATGAACTGGAAACGCTTCATTTCAATCAGGTGAATGATGCCGTTTATGTGTGTTGCCCCACACATCCACCCGTTGTACTGTATCGATACACGGATACGCAGTGGAAACTTGAACAACCTGCATTCAATGCTCAGCCACGTGAATCATACAATCGTCAGCCCGGCTTACTCTCTGTCTTGTTTGAAAGAGGCGGGTTATACGCCAATCTGATAGTGGAGGGAGGTAATGCCCTATTTGATTCCTCCATGGCCAATGAGGAGGTAATTCTGGCAGATGCCAATATACCTGCGCGTACCTTGTTTGCGAATCAGACACAGGAAACAAAAACACAGTCTGCTCCGGATATCAGCATTACTGGGGTTGCCAAGGATACGCTCTGGCATCAGACAGACGAGACCAGCTCCATGCATTACTTCTATCGCTGTATCAGGGCCTATCCGGTGAGTGCGTATAACGGTAGTAAAAAGCTAAGTGATTACCCACATTATTTCCAACCCGGCATCATGCGGCTGGACGCCAAACTGGTTCCGTACGAAGTGGAAGGCGATTGGGAACTGACGACAAATGGCACTTGGAATGGGCATTGGGAACTGTGGCGCAGCTACGACACACCCGATGATGAACCCGATTTTTATTTATGGAACTGGACATGTATCAAGAGTTTTTCACAGTCCGACTATGAGACTCGCCAGAATTGGGCTATCAGTGGCTCGGAGCCGCGACCATGCCGCATGGTACTGGTCTGCCGATGCAGTTCTGATGCCGCTGTGCTTGGTGCCATGGTGCAATTCCGTATACTGGGCGGAAAACGGGAATACCGGCTGAAAGTCACAGCTGTGACGGATGAAACGCATGCCCGTGCCCGTGTGTTGCAGACGTATCTTGGCTCCGCCGTCAGCTTTTCCACTCATTCCTGGAGCTTTGCCGCAATGGGAAAGAAGAATGGATATCCGGCGTTTTCTGCGTTCTTTCAGGGGCGTTTGTGGTTAGGCGGTATGCCTGGGTTACCCACAACCTTGCTTGCCAGTGTCATTGATGATTTTCACAATTTCCGCGTTGGGTCGAATGATGATGATGCTATGCATTTGAGCGTGATGGGAAGTGACCAGAACCGCATTTGCTGGATGTGTGCCACTCGTCAGTTGCTCATAGGAACCGCTGATGGTGAATGGATTCTCTCATCGGGTAATGGGAATGCCATAACTCCGACATCTGTTACTTTCCGTCGCCAGTCCTCCGTAGGCAGCGAACCGCTGCCTGCTCGTGCCGTGGAGAATACAGTGCTATTTGTGCAGCGAGGGGGTAAACGCATGCGTGAGATTGCTTACCGGCTGGAGGCTGATGGCTATGTTGCTACAGATATTTGCATGCTGGCTGAGCATTTGTTTGATTCTGGCGTTAAGACCTGGTGTGCGCAGCGTGGTGGTAATGTCAATGTCTGGGTGCTGATGAATGATTCTTCCGTGGCGGTGCTCACCATTAATCAGGAACAGCAGGTTACTGCATGGCAGCGTGTTGAATTTGCCGGACGCAGGGTGCTGGCCATGGCTTCCTTGCAGAACGAGCATTCAAAGGATGATGATATGTGGTTTATCATGCTCGTAGAAAGCAGTGGAGACGTTGTCCTGGAACGCATGTGCAACGATACACCCCACCTGGACAGCATGGAAGAGGTAGACTCTGTACGAAATATGGAGTTGAAATGTTCCTATCATCTGGCCGGTACAGAGTTAAGAGTTGTGGATATTGAAACGGATGAGACAGTGCGCTGCTATGGTACCGCCAATGGTCTGCGGGCATTGGCCAGCATCAAGGCCGGTCGCCGGTATCGTGTGGGCATCCCTGTTACGGCCAGGCTTCAGACCTTGCCGCTGGAGGGGAATGTAAGCTTTAATTCTGTGCGCCAGTTCAGCCGCTTCAAGCTACGCCTGTTGAGGAGTGATACTGATTTCGAGTACCGCACCACAATTAATGACACATGGGAACGAGTCCTGCCAGATTATCACCCGGGGATAATACGCCCCTATTCGGGAGCATTAAGGCTGAGCCAGATGCCGGATGCCGCCGTGGGACAGTCTCTCTGTATTCGCTACAATGGACATCACGATTTCCGCATCCTGGCCATCACACAGGAAGTGGACCATCATGGTAAATAGTCAGTTATCAACTCAGGCGTATAGGCTTGCCGGGTTCCGGAATCAGAATTTCCGAGCCCGGCATTTCTTCCTTCAGTGCGTTGCTTAGCGAATCGAGCGCGGCGGGGTCTCCATGCACCAGCAGAACCTTTTTCGGGTTGAGCTTGCGAGCATAGTCAATCAGAGCCTGGCGCGTGGCGTGGCCAGAGAAATCAAAGCATTCTACGCGGCATTTCAGCGGGTATGCCTGGCCACCTTTTTCGCGCAGACGGACCATCTCACCGTGATTGGTGGCTTTAATCTTGCCTGCTGGTGTTTCCGGGTCGCTGTACCCGACAAAGAGAATAGCATCGTTCGGGTGCGTGATAATCTGCTCTGCCAGAATGTGTGACACTGTGTGTTCACTCATCATGCCGCTGGATACCAGGTAGATATTGCCGGGAGAGGCAACAAGCGGTGCCTGACCCTGACGGGGAAGGCCGTGAGTCTCTACATGCTCCTTGATGCGGAAACCGGGGTTGAGTCGGGGGGTGCTGTCTGCAAGCTTGTCATAGACAGCTGTTATTTTGGAACTGAGTCCGCCGAAGTAAACCGGAACATCCGGAATGAGCCCTTGTTCCTTGAAACGGCCAATCTCTGTCAGCAGGCACTGGCTTTTGCCCAGAGCGAACACGGGAATGAGAACGGCTCCGTTGTTCTCCAGAACATCGCGTATGGTGTCGGCAAATCGGCGCAACTCTCTGGCCCGGGTATATTCTGCGTCCCGTTCCGTGCAGCCATGAGTGCTTTCCATGATGAGGATATCAATGCCGCTTTCCGGAAAGTCCGCACCGGCGATGAGCGTCTGGTTGTCGAACTGTACGTCACCTGTGTAAAGGATTGTGGTACCACTTTCGCTTTCCAGTTCCACACCGCAGCTGCCGAGAATGTGTCCTGCATCATGCAGGGTTGCCAGTACCCGACCATTGCGGCCGATGCGGAACGCATTGCCATAGGGACGTGGCATCCAGCAGCGGGCTACATGGTCCAGCTCAGCATGTGTATAGAAAGGATATTCAATAATGCCTTCCTGCGTGCGTTTCGCCGTCATCACATTGACAGAGTTGTGCAGCATGGCCAGACCAACTTCGCAGGTCGCGGCAGTCATGTTCACTTCGGCCGAGGGATATTTATCCTGCAGGACGGGCAGGGTGCCAATGTGGTCCAGATGAGAGTGCGTGATAAAAATGGTATCCGGATCAGCTGCTCCTATCAGGTTGAATTCGGGAGTGGCCTCAGCACCATCTTTCTTGGGATGCATGCCGGAATCCAGCACAATACGCACACCGTCCATGTCGAGCAGGTAGCAATTGGAACCAATGTCTGTATAGCGGGAAAGATTCGTAAAACTTATCATCTCAGGAAAAATGTGCGGTGGCAGAGGTTACACCATTTTACTTGCTTTGTCAATGATTGCATCCGGCACCTCTGCTCTGGCCCAGCGAAGAGCAGAGCTCAGCAATGCTGCGGATGGTGTCTTCAAGCCTGTACGGATAGGGCAAGGTGTTGTTCATGTACGGGCGATATGCGTGCCATTGTTCCAATCGGTCCACAATGCCTGCAATATCATTGGGGGCAACACGTCCTTCCGGTAGAAACGAATCCAGCAATTCGCCCACGGCACCGTGGTCATACCCAGCTACCGGCCTCCCCAGGGCAAGTGCTTCCAGAACCACTCTGTCATGACTTGCCGGGGCTTTGGCAAGGGAAAGCACAACGTCGCAAATGCAGATGACATCTCGCAGGTCCGGGCGATTTCCCAGCCATGTTACTTGCTTGTCAATACCGCTTTTCGTAAATAATTTCTGGAGTTTCCGCAGGTAATTCCTGTCGGCGCGCGCGGTGTCTCCAACAATATAGACGTGCACAGGAACCTGAATCTGTTTTAATCGGCTCAGAATGGGAACCAGATCTTCCAGCCCGTGAAGCGGCGTGATGGCACCGGGAATACACACAGATAAGGAGCCTTCGTCTTCTTTGTGGCTGCGCATCCATTGCTCAATCCAGCTGTCGGCGGGCTTGTAGCCTGGGTAACACAGAGCTCCATTCACACCGTAGGGAATGACCCAGATATCCTGCTCTGAATCACGTCTGGTCCTCTGTGTAAGTTCATTGCGGAGGTGCCGGGATATGGCTACAAGAGCATCGCAGCGCTCCAGACTGGCAGCCCAGCCGGGGTGCCGCGGATAGGTTGTGTGAATGCCGATGAGCCTAGGCCGCTCTTCCTCCGGAAGCTCCTTGCAGACTCTCCATGCTAGATTCGCTGCTGGTGTTGTATATGCCAGGATGATGTCAGTCTGGCTACTGCTGATAAGCTTACGCACGCGGCGCAATTCGTTGAGATAGGTAAATACGGCTATATTGCGCGAGCTGTGGTGAGACACAGAAGATGCCGCCAGGCGCCCGACCAGTTCGTTGGGTGGAGAGATGACTGTATTGCGGAATCCTGCCTGTTGCAGTCCGCATGCCAGATCCGCTGCCAGTTTATTCACCCCGCCGGGGCGCAGTCGCGGACTGATGTGAAGCACGTTCATGCCTGACCCTTTTTCTGCAGTACTTCGTTGTAAAGATCGATATGAGCTTGAATCATGTCTTCCCGTCGATAGGGAGCAGGTACAGGGGTAAGCGGCTCCGGCCTCTCAGAGTACCATATTTCCAGCAACTTGGCCATGGCTTGTGTATCACCAGTGGGCACCATGCCGGCAGGAAGGAACTGCTGAAGCTGCTCGCCCACGCCTCCGTGCTCGTATCCTGCCACCGGTCTCCCCAGAGAAAGAGCCTCCAGCGTTGTCTTGCCGAATGATTCCGGCTGCAAGGTGAGTGAAAGGGTGACATCGCACGCGCAGAGGATATCCGCAAGGTCACGTCGGTGTCCGGTCCATGTTACGCAGTCTGCCACACCGGCTTCGGTAAAAAGGGCCTGAACTTCATCCCGATAGGCTTCTTTGCCTTTCTTTGTTTCGCCCACAATGACTGCATGTGCCGGGATACCCTTGCTGCGCAGATAGCTGAGGATAGGGGCAAGATGTGGAGCTCCTTTCAACCTTGTAATGCGCCCTGGCAGACACAGCGTGAATTTGTCTTTCAGCTCAGGATAATCGGTGTACCATTTCTCGAACCATTCCGGAGAGGGCCTGTACTCCGGATTAAACAGGCGGGAATCGATAGAATTGGGGATGACTATGATTTTCGTGTCTGGTGTGCCCGGATAATTCTCCAGAATGTGTTCGCGCATGCAGCGAGACACAGCTATGACCTTGTCCCCCTTGGCCATGATACCAGAATACGCATTGACGGAATGAAACCCGTGGAAGGATGAGATGATAGCAGGCCGTTCTTCAGCTGATAATTTCCGGCATGCCAGTTGACCGACCCATGCAGGAACGCGCGAATGCAGATGCAGCACATCCGGTTTCTCTTCGCGGATGAGTTGAGCGGTTCTGCCCACCTGAAGCAGGGTCAACAGACTCTTTTTTCCGATGGGGCGTGTAATGTGACGCGCCCCTGTGGCCTCAATGGCTGGCACCATGCTGCCGCCTGCGGAAACTACAATATTTTCCACACCGCGGGCACAGAGCCCTTCGCAGAGTTCAAGAACAACTTGTTCCACGCCCCCGGAACTGAGGGTGGGCAGCAGGTGCATTATTTTCATGGCAACAGTTTGGGAAAGTTATCCAGAATGTAGGTGGCAGCGCGGCCGGCCTCGTTCATTACCGTACCGGTTTGAGGTATGACGTTGGACTTGGCCCATTCGGTAAAGCGGCATACACTACCATCATTAATCAGCATATTCAGGCCTCGCGCAATGCGGGATGCATCGGGCTTGTGCGGGCCTTCCTTGGCCGGCATTTCTATGATGCCTACTGGTGCACCACTGGAAAGAGCTTCGTACACCATGCTCACACTGTCCTGGGTCACCCATACTTCCTTCGCTTTAGCCAGGTTCTCCGGAACCCAATCTGCACCGGTTTCCTCTACGGGTACTACACGGATATTCGGACAGGCCATGGTGACATCGTGCACGAAATCTGCCGGGGTGCGGCGGGACGTGGTGAGAACAATGGGGGTGGCAGTCAGGCGGGCAATTGACGAAAGTTGGTTGAGTACCAGTTCGGCATCCCAGTTATAACTTTTACTCGGACCTCCAATAAGGATAAGCGTCTGAGTTTTCTCGACATCCGGCGTGGGGCGTATACCGTTGATGGCTCCGTTTGTCGGGAAAATGCGTTCATTGCCGGTGAATCCGTCAGGAAGGTCGTGGCGGGGGGTGATGCATAAGTCAAACAGGCTTCCGGGTAAGCTCGGGCGCATGCAGACCATGCACAGGCAGCGCAGGTGTCTGGCAAGACTCAGCGCAGCCAGGTGTGTGCCGTGACCAGCACAGAGAATCAAATCCGGCCTCGGATGCGGCAATTCCTTACCCTTGTAAAAGAGTTTCTGAAACCACCCCATTCCGGTGATGTCGATTTCAAAGCATTCATGCTTGCCTTCCGGCGCGCGCTGGCATGCTTGTTCAACAAGCGCATTGGCCAGACCGCGAGTCTGGGAAAGGTGGCCTTTCTTGCCATCGCTGATGATGTAGATAATCATAGTATTATTGAAGAGGAAGCGTTACTTTACCGCAGAGTTCCCTCCCGAGAAGCGGAGTATTAAGCGTACCGCAGGGAAGCGTTTCTTCACTTACCTGTGTTGTTGCTGAGGGGTCAAAGAGGAGCAGGGGCATGCCTTCCGGTTCTGCCGGGTCCATCACATCAGGGTACACAATGGCGCAAGGATTGATGCAGCATGCTTTCACCATTTCAGACCAGCTCAATTTACCAGTCTTTACCAGACTGGTGTATATTGTGGGCAGGAAATGATCGAGCAGGCACATCCCCTGGGGAGCACTCGGGAAATCCTGTTTCTTGGAGAACGGTGTGCACGGAGTGTGATCGGAAACGATGCAGTCGATCGTACCGTCTTTGACACCAGCCAGCAGAGCCTCGGTGTCGGCTTTGTCGCGCAGCGGAGGCAGTACTTTATAGTTAGTGTCGTAATCTCCCACATTCTCATGCGTGAACAGCAGGTGGTGCAGTGCCACTTCTGCAGTGATGGGGCAGCCTGCGGCTTTGGCTCTGCGGATAATCTCCACACATTCTGCCGTGCTCACTGTCTGAATATGCAGCTTGCATCCGGCATCCTGTGCCAGGCGGATGATGATTTCAAGACCGATTTCCTCGGCACACGCCGGCGTGCCGTGCAGACCCAGCTTATATGAAGTGGTACCAGGGTGCATATAGGTGTTGGCTGTGATGCTGGGAACATCGCCACGGATAGCCATGGTCATTCCCAGCTCTGCTACATATTTCATGGCGCGGTGCAGCATCAGCAGGTTACCCGGGCGTTCGCCGGCATCGCTCAGAATACGGATGCCACGCGCAGCCAATGTGTTGTACGGAGCCTGCTGGTCGCCTTTCATCCTTTGGGAAATGCATCCGGCCGGGAGCATTTCGGCGGCGGAACGCTGGCCAACAGCTTCGCGGAAGCTGTCCAGTGCTGCGCTGTTGTCGAACATGAACCCGGCAGAAGGCTGAACCAGAATGCCCCACACACCGCCTTGTACGGCGGCCTGGCCGGTGCGGGTCACAGATTCGCGTTTGCTGCGGCCTTCTATTTCCACCTTGGCGTGCATATCGAACAGAGCCGGCAGAATCAGCTTGCCTGTGGCATCAACGACGCGGGCTCGTTCAGGGATATTCATCAGCCCGGCGGGGGCAACTTCTGCATCGCTGATGGAGAGCCCTCCGAATTCCGGCACAACCTGGCAGTGGCCAGGAGTCAGCCGGATGTCAAAGCATTCCCCCGTGGGTGCCCAGGTGGCATTCTTGATATAAGTACTAGTCATTGGTTCTGGGTGTGGGGTGTAAGATAGGCAAGTATACTCATGCGTGCAGCTACGCCGTTTTCCACCTGGTCGCAGATAAGGCTGTTGCGGTAGTCCATGGCATTGTCGCAAAGTTCCACTCCGCGGTTGACCGGGCCTGGATGCATGATGCTCATGTCCAGATCGTCTATTCGCTTTAGTCGTTCCTCTGTCACACCGAAGGCATTATGATAATCTGCAGAGGGGAAGAACGGTGTATCCATGCGTTCATTCTGCACGCGGAGCAGGTAGATGACATCCGGATTCCATTCAAAGACGTCATCCCAGTTCGTGAAACGAGGAATTCCGGTATATTTCTGCAAGGGAACCAGCGGACCAGGCCCCATGTAGGCCACCTGGGCTCCGAGTCTCGTCAGAATGGTACTGGTGGAGCGGGCCACGCGGCTGTGCAGAATATCGCCGATGATGACAACTCGCTTCCCGGTCAGATCTCCATATTTCTCCTGCAGTGTGAAAGCATCCAGAAACGCCTGGCTGGGGTGCGCATGAGCTCCGTCACCTGCATTGATGACAGAGGCCTTGGCATGCCGGCCGATGACGGCGGGGATGCCGCTGTTCTTGTGGCGCACAATGATGTAGTCCATGTGCATGCTCATCAGCGTGTCAATGGTATCGTGCACGCTTTCACCTTTCACCACCGATGACGTAGCCACAGTGAAAGTGGTCACGTCTGCCTGCAGCCGGCGGGCAGCCAGCTCGAAAGAGGAGCGAGTTCGCGTGCTGGGCTCGTAGAAGAGAGTCAGCACCGATTTGCCGGCCAGGGCGGGGTGTGTCTTACCGCTGCAGAATACCTGCTTCATCTCCGCAGCTCCTTTCAGAATGCTGTGGATATCGGTATCGCTCAGCGCGTCAATAGTCAGAAGATCCTTAGGCGTACTCATGAGAAGAGTTGAGTTGTATGCCCGGGCGTTAGCCCTTGTTATTCAGCAAGCTTGATGATGCGGTGGGCTGCCATGGCGGCATTGACGGGGGTCTTCTTGTGCAGCCCCACGGTGGTGGCGGGTACACCGCCCGGAAGCTGGGAAATGGCAAGCAGGGCATCCACTCCATTCAGCGGACCACAGGGAACAGGTACGCCGATAACCGGCAGTTCCGTATTCATGACCACCACGCCGGGCAGGGCAGCGGAAAGTCCAGCCACGCAGAGCAGCACAGCTTTGGTGCCGCTTGCTTCGAGTCCTTTCAGATATTCGATGAGGGCCGGCAAATCTCGGTGAGCAGAGTAAATGACTTCCTCATGTTCCACGTTGTTCTCCTGGAAATACACGCGAGCCGGTTCCATGAAAGGAAGGTCGCTTTTGCTGCCGTAAATCGTGATAACTTTCATGCTGACACAAAGTTTAACATGCACGTATGCGCGTAGCAAGCAAAAAGCACGGCAACCGTGATTCTGGATAGTATCTTCTCGGTTATTATTTTTGTGTTTTCTTGCTGGATGGACGATAAAGAAAAAGCCACCGAATGCAATACCGGTGGCTTTCTTTTCTTGTTTATTTTGAATTAGCGTTATTCACATTTTTCCAGAACTCTTCACTGTATTCCATGGCGTTATTTTCATTGAGCCTAGGTTTGTCCTTATCCCAATTATAGTCTTTGATTGTAAGTCTCGAATTATTGGTAGGACCATCGCCTGGATATTTGTGGTTAACAGGGTCATTCGCGTTGTTCCCGGTGCTGTTGGCAACATCTGAGGAATGGATAGACTGTTCTTTGTCTTGCTCAGGTGAGGGCGGCTGGGGCTTGGCGCCGGGTCGATGGGGGGTGATACCCGGTTTGCCATGATGCGGCGGCTGGGGCTTGGCTAC
>DEPT01000010.1:0-102845 GCA_002358905.1 Akkermansiaceae bacterium UBA3385 | reverse complement strand
GGTGCGATGCCCGGCTTGCCGTGCTGAGGCATCTGAGGCTTGGCGCCGGGTCGATGGGGTGTGATACCCGGCTTGCCGTGGTGCGGCGGCTGGGGTTTGGCGCCGGGTCGATGGGGTGTGATACCCGGTTTGCCGTGGTGCTGAACGTGGCCAACCGGCATTTTACAGCCATGGGGGTGAGCATGATGACGCGGCCCCTGAGCCATGGCCAGAGAAGCCGTGGCAAGAATAGTGATGCTTAAGAGTATTTTGTTCATGAGTTTGGCTTAGTTATAGATGAAGCGGATGATTCGTTCTTTTTTGTGTAAAAAGATTGAATCCTGTCCCGATGTGATTTCGGGCTCAAAGAACAGGGTATCATAATGCGTGTACTATGTATAGAAAATTGTAGAGTATGTCAACGAAATGATGTAAAACTAAACTCGTGTTCAGTATTTGTTTATAGATAGTTCGTAAATCAAATTTTGATATAAACACGCTTCCGGTGTAAGAACCAGCACAGCCACCATGCCAGCAGAAGAGCTACTACGGCATGGGCCACCTTCTGCCATTCGGGGGATAGAAACAGTGACCATGTTCCGCCCAGCGCCCGGCCTGCAAGCGCCTGGAAACTGATAATGTGTGTTAATACGTAAATTGCAAGTGCATTCATACCTACTACGCTAAGGGGCAGAACCCACTTGCCCAGTCTGAATACGTCAATGAATAGATGAAAAATCGACATCAGCACAGAGCTGATGCCAGCACTGCAAAGAACAAAGCCCGGAGTCCAGATTCCTTTGATGCAGGGCAGCCACCAGCCACCTGCCAGCAGAAGAAGACCGCTGCCCAGCATGGTTATCACGCGAAGACCGGCAGAGTTGATTTGCAGAAAGAGTCTGCCACCGCAGTAGCCGAGCAGGCACAAAGCCGTGCCGGATATGATGCAAAGCGGGCCTTCCGGGTCATAGCTGCCACTATGCAGTACACCTGGACACAGCGCGGCATCAACTTTGGCATTAAAACAACCACCGGGCGTCATGTCGCCCCCAAGGTGTTGCGCTATCCCCACTCCTGTCAGCAGAAGAGCTGCGAAGATAAGATTCGGCAATATGCGGTGACTGATGAGCAGCGTGGCGCTACCTGCCAATGCTCCGGACAAACCAATGAGCCCCAGCACGGAAGCGCAGCGCATCTGCGACAAATCCCAGCTGATGTTGCCGTTAACCAGCATACCGAGCAGCACCAGCACCAATGCTCGTTTCCACAGCTTGATCAGGTTGCGGCCTATAGGTATATCATATCTCCTCAGCTGTGAAAAGCACATGGAAATTCCTGCCATGAATACGAACAGAGGAAACACGCAATCATACATCCGTAACCCTTCCCACGGGGCGTGTCCCATTTGTTCTCGTATGAATGTGGCTGCAGCTCCCCCTCCGCTAAGCGGGTATAATGCGTACACTAAGGCGTCAATGCCCAGTATGATAAGCATATCAAGCCCTCGCAGGGCGTCTAGAGAGGTGAGTCGTGGGGCTGGTGCTTCCATTGCATTCACATTCTACCAATTCCTGCGCCTTCTGACAAGTAATGAAAATTATTTTAGAAATATTCCAGAAAAAGATTGAACAATCGCTCAAGTTAGTGTATCCTAACTGCAACAACCAATAATTACATATCATGTTAGTAGGAAAACAAGCTCCGGTATTCAAAGCCACAGCAGTCGTGAACGGTGAAATTGTCAACGATTTCAGTTTGCAGGATTATGTAGACAAGAAGTATGTTCTATTCTTCTTTTACCCGAAGGACTTCACCTTTGTATGTCCCACAGAATTGCTTGGTTTTCAGGCGGCTTTGCCCGAATTCGCCAAGCGCGACACAGTAGTGGTAGGCTGCTCAACTGATACTGAGTATAGCCACTGGGCCTGGTGTCAGAAACCACAGAGCGAAGGTGGTATCCGCGGTGTTACCTATCCACTGGTGGCTGATACCAATAAGACGATTGCCGATGCTTTTGATGTGCTTGCGGGCGAACGCTACGTGGACGAGCATGGCAGGCTTCAGGTAAAGGGTGAACTCGTGGCATACAGAGGACTCTTCCTTATCGATAAGCAGGGCATTGTGCGCCACCAGCTGGTCAACGATATGCCCCTTGGGCGTTCCATTGATGAAGCTATCCGCATGGTGGATGCTCTGCAGCATTTTGAGCAATACGGTGAGGTCTGTCCCCTTGGGTGGCATCCTGGGCAGGAAGCCATGGCTCCCACACATGAGGGCGTGGCCGAATACCTCAGCAAAGTCTGATTCATAACACAGCTTGTTGCCGGTAACAGAAAAGGTCTGAGAATAATCTCAGACCTTTTCTTTTTTCACATGCTGAGGTTACGCTGCATGTGTCCGCTATATTAAGCTATTAATAAACGTCCTTCTGGTAACGCTTGGCCGCTTTCATGTCGGCGAGGTAGGCCAAGGCATCTTCTTCAGAACGATTACCGTACTTGGAGATGATGCCGAGGAGAGCCTTCTCCACGTCCTTGGCCATGCGGTTGGCATCGCCGCACATATAGAATGCAGCACCCTTTTCCAGCCACTGCCAGATTTCTTCGCCAGCCTGTTCCATAAGGTTCTGAACGTAAATCTTGTATTCCTGGTCGCGGCTCCATGCAACGGAAAGCTTGAGCTTGCCGCTTTTCACAAGCGGGGCCGTTTCGTCCTCGTAGCAATTATCGGTAGCCTGGTAGGGGTTACCGAAGAAGAGCCACATGGGGCCGGCTGCGTTGTCGGCCACGCGCTGCTGCCAGAATGCACGGAAGGGGGCAATGCCGGTACCGGGGCCAACCATGATGATGGGCGTGTTGCCATCTTCAGGCAGACGGAAGTTCTTATTGCTGTGCACAAATACCTTCACCTTATCACCAGGCTGCAGTCGGTCCGCCATGAACGTGGAGCACACGCCTCCGCGCTTGCGGGCATTGGTTGTGTAACGCACTGCTCCCACGCACAGGGATACCTGACCGGGAACGGCATCCGGGCTGGATGCAATGGAGTACAGACGCGGTGCAATCTTGCCGAGAATGCTTACAAAGGCCGTAGCATCAGCAAAACTGGCCTTGCAGGTCGGGCATGTGGCAAGGTCGAGTACATCGCGTCCCCAGCAGAAGTCCTTGAGTGCATCCTTATCTGCCAGAATGCTGGCCAGCTTTTCGCTATTAGCCACGGCATTCCACTTCGTCAGCATGCCTTTCTTGAGGTTGGTGATATCGTAGGCGGAGATGAGGGCCTCACGCAGGGTGGATGTTTCGCCGCTGGGAGTGGGAACGTCGGCTGCAGCATCAAGCCCCAGAGCGGCAATCAGGGCATCCACCAGGGCGGGATCATTGCAGGGAATAACACCCAGGGCGTCGCCCGTTGTATAGCTCAGCCCGGAACCTTCCAGGGAGTAATCCACATGGATGGTTTCCTTAGCGCTACCAGGCTTGGTGACAGAACGGACTCCCAGCACCGTGGCCGGGAACGGATTTTTCATGCTGTACGGTTCCATTGCAGTATATGTGAAAATGTTTTACTGATGTAAAATCTGCCAGATATGTGGGGTTTTGTCAAGAAAAAACGGTTGGTCTATCAGTTGCCCAGGTGGTGATTGATTGGTCAGAGCTTCTCATTCTGTTTCAATCAGCGGAAGATGATTTCATTCAGCCGGGTGCCTGCATCCTTCTTTACAGAAATTTCGATAGTGCGGGTACCTTTGGGAATGCTATGGTAAAGAGCACCATTGGAACGCTTTGTCGTTTTTCCTGGTGAAACTTCTGCTTCTGCAGTACCGACGACAATAACTCGTTTTGTATGGGATGAGGGAACTGCCATGCGCAACTTAAGATGCTCGTGTCCGCAATCAATGGAGGTTGACAGGTCGGCATCGCTGAGCCAACGGGCATCCACCCATTCTCCCTTAGGTGGGAGCATTATCTTGAAGTTTTTAATCTTAATCTGCTGGGGGCTCCTGGATTTATTTGATACAATAAGTTTGCGCACGCCGGATTTGGGCAGAGCTGAGCCACTGAGATGCAGTGCCGTGCCACGCAGCTGAGGTTTGGGGCGTCCGCGGCGGCCATTCAAGGCATGTACTTCTACTAGAGCCCATTCTGCTACGGCTGCATTTTCAAAATCAACGATAAGCTCTCGCGCCGGAACGCCAGCTGGAACATTCAGCTCAATTTTTCCACCGGCAGGCAGAGAATAGAACTCCATGACCCGGTTGATACCGATTTCACTCTCTGTATCATTGATGGTCAGGTTGATACCCTTAATGCTGCTGCTCACAGATGGAATTACGGAGGAAACCTTATCTGCTGAGCTCTGGGATATTTCCTGGTAAAACACTTCATTCTGACGTTTGAGAATGGCCTGAATCAACGGCATGATGTGCTCCGTGCCCACGGTGACACCCTGTACGCTCGTTACACCATTACCCGTCCACTGCGGGCGCATGGTTTGTTTCATTTCTGCTAGAATATTGGTAGCTTTCAGGAAGGTGAGCAGGGGCTTCTTTTCCTTTCGTGAGCAGGAATCCAGCAGCCGGTCACCAACGCTTCCCAGCATTTCAAATTGCTTGAACCAGGGTTGGATTTCCTTGGAGAGCGATTCGGCACTGCCCTCTGCCTTGCGAAGTTTTTTTCCCGCCTGGCGAATCTGTTTGAAAATCTGACGCATCGAGGAAATGTCATCCTCTGATGGGGTGGATTTCTCAAACTGCGTACGCATGGATTTAAGCTTTGGAGCCAGCTCTGCCGATTCTTCGCGATAATATCCGTGACCGTTGGGCAGAAGATTGCTGTTGTGGTCGCAGAATATCTGCATTTCCTCCCGGTACTCCGGGTACAGTCGGGCAATGCCGGCTTTCCATGCTTCGTGGGAGTTAAACTGTGTGATATTCCAGGTATAATCAGCAACACCGAACAACCCCACTTTGTTTGCTTCTGCATGCTCCATGGGGTTAGCGACAAACCCACTCATCTGCTTCTTCATCTCTGCTTCGGTACCCAGCCCGTAGGTTCGCCCCATAGAGAGACGGTCGCGTCGGAAGTCATTACAGGGCCAGTTCCACCAGATGAATGTGGGAGATTTCAGGAACTGGTTCACCCAGCGCTGCCCATCCAGTTTGATGTCGTGCACAACGCTGTTGCCGGTCCACATCATGAAGATGTCTTTCGGCAAACCATTGCCTATTTCAGTGAGGAATCCTTCGTTGGTCCAGCCTCGGTTGTAACCAGTCGGACACATGATGAGTTCCTGGTTGGCCTCGGGGTGTTCGCGGATGAAATTCTGGTGGATGTAGTTGCAGAGCTGCACCTGGCGCGAGGCTTTGCCGATTTCGCCGTTGGAATCGTCCACAAAGACGCCGAAATCACGCACGCCCAGGTCGTAGAGCTGCTGCAGCTTGGCGCAGAGCTGATCCATCTGCGGTTTTCCACCCTGATTGTTCCAGTTTACCGTGTTGGCCGGGTGAATTGCCCAGAAGAACCGTACATGATTCTTGCGGGCATGGGCTACCACCTTTTTCAACTCTGCAGCTTTATCTGCGGGATAGAGTTGATAGCAACCGCCGCCATGGTGGTACGGGTCATCCTTTGGCGCGTAAATGTAGGTATTGAGCTTGTTCCGGCCGTAGAAATCTAATTGAGCCAGTCGTGCCTCAGTACTCCAGGGAATCCCGTAGTACCCTTCCACCACACCGCGATAGGGTAAATCCGGCCAGTCGATGATGGTAGTCCCGGCAGGGAGTTTTCCTGTCTTTGCGACTTCTTCCAGCGAGGCGTTGAGGAATGGGTCCTTATGTGCATCCTGCGCTTCATCCACCCCGCGCAGGAGCTGACATATCGTTTGTTTGGCGTAGAATACTCCGGTATCATCGTTTGCGTAAACGTTTAGCTTGCCCGCAGAAATAGAAATGGCGTAGCCTTCTTTAACATTAGGAAGTTTCTCCCACATACCGCCACGGGAATTTTTGCCTCGTTTGCGCACATTTACATCCTTGACTGTGGTGTATTTACTGCCCAGCTCCATCTTCTGCGGGCTGGGGTAGACACTTACCACTTCCGCAGATGCAGAGAGCAAGGCAAAACACAATGCTGACACCAAGGTAAGAAAAAAGGCTCTGATCATACCAGAAGACGAGAATTGACTGTCTATTCTAACATGTTGAATCAGGGAAACAAGGAAAAAGATGACTTGTCTGGATTTGGGCGAAAACAGTTATCGCCTGGTGTTGTAGACGAAAACAAACCCACCTGGGAATGACTCAGGCGGGTTTGTTTACAAAAGCGGCAATAAGTCGCAATTGTTGTGTTCTGAGATTAATTTTCTGCGTTCTCTCAGGCCATGGTGACCTTGTGCGCCTTGTGGATGAGTTCAGTCTCCTGTTTCACTCGCACCTGCAGATCGGCAAGTGCATTCATGTAGTAGATGTAAGCATCATACGGCGAGGGGTAGGGGGTGAACCCGTTGCTTTTTTCCATGTAGTGGAAATGGTCTGCGCTCTGCAGCTTCCGCCACACATGAATCATATCGCGGTCTTCGCTTGCCTTTACAGAACTCTCCAGGTCATATATCTTCTTGATGGCTTCCTGCTGCATCACGTTGCCATTCCAGTGTGTGGTGGTGCCGAAGGTAGAGCAGCTTACCGGGTTCGGGCAGTTCAGTGTACCTGTGGAAGGGAACACTCGCACAGCCTCGCCGGGGGTATAGAAATCATTGCCTGACGCGAGCGCTGCGGTAATCATACTGCGCCAGAATTCAAATACACCGGAGCTGTCGGCCTGTCGCTCGCCAAGTGTTTCGTAGTCCATGGAGATGTTCACCACCTGTCCCTGTTCCGCGCTCAACCATTCGGCGAAAGTGTAGGGGGAGAGGGGGTATTCATTCCAGCTAGGGTCAGTGCGACGGTTCGCCAGGTCATTGGAGAGGTGGCGGTGACGAATGATGGTCTTTGTCTTGTCGATAAGCGGGGCACACTGCAGGTCATTCGTGTTTCGATTGCTCATCATGCGGCCGCTGCCATCGGCCATTATGCCTTCGAAACCCATATCGTAAGCCTGGGCCGCAATGGCGTTGGAATACAGCATGCCTGTATTCCAGAGCACGGTGGGGCGCTGACCGAAAAGCTCTTCGATAAGGTCGCAGTGCTCCTGCACCTGCTCTGCAAATTCTCCCGTGGAATACAGGGATGCAAGGGAAGCATAATACGGCATGGCCAGGAACTCCACACAACCTGTCTCTGCCAGCTCCTGGAAGGAGGTGATGAGATCCGGGCGGTGGTACTTGGCCTGCTCCAGAATCACGCCCGAGATAGCCAAGGCAAAACGGAACTTACCTTCAGAAAGCTCAATGAGCTGTTTCATCATCCGATTGGCAGGCAGGTAGCATCGCTCTGCCACAGCGCTCAGCACGCGGCCATTCATCTGGTCATCCTCATAGAATGCGTGCTCGCCAATCTTGAAGAAATCATACGGAATCAGGCGGTTCGGCTGGTGAGCGTGAAAAGTAAGAGTGATATTCATCTGTTCAGAAAATGGGTTTGTTATTCCGTTTACCAGCCCAGTACATGGTGGTACACCTTAATCATCTTATCTGCTGCGGTTTCCCAGTTGGAATTTCTGATATCCTGGGCACTCTGCTCTGCGACCTTCTGGTACAGTTCTTCATCCGTTACCAGGTCCACGATGTGTTTAGCCATCATGTTTACGTCCCAGAAATCAGCCTTCAGAGCGCCCTTCATGACCTCTGCCACGCCACTCTGCTTGGAGATGACTGCCGGAATGTTGAACTGCGCTGCCTCCAGGGCAGACAGGCCAAAGGGTTCCGATACGGACGGCATGCAGTATACATCTGTCATGGAGAGCAACTCATTCACCTTCTGCTTGTTCAGGAAGCCGGTGAAGTGAAACTTATCGCCCACGCCGTGGAATGCGCCGGTCTCTATAAGCTGGCGGAGCTTCTCGCCCGTGCCGGCCATCACGAAACGCACGTTGTCCGTCTGCTCCAGCACCTTGGCGGCAATCTGCAGGAAGAATTCCGGCCCCTTCTGAGCGGTCAGGCGGCCAAGGAACAACACCAACTTCTCCGGGAATTTCTTCTTGCTGTGGAACACATGTACAGGGTCTGCCCCATTATGCACCGGAAAAATCTTAGCTGGGTCAATCCCATAGTGTCCGGCGGCAATGGTCCCTGTGTACTTGGAAACCGGAATTACCGCATCGGCCTGCTCCATGCCGTACTTTTCGATATCGTAAATCCAGCCGCGGGCATCTGCCCCGGCGCGGTCGAACTGTGAGGCATGCAGATGCACCACAAGCGGCTTGCCGGTGGCCTTCTTCACCTCCACGCCTGCGAGATATGTCATCCAGTCGTGCGCATGCACCACGTCAAAATCATATTTGCGGGCCATCACTGCGCAGATCTTGGAGAATTCAATCACTTTGCGGGCCAGGTCGCCGGCATACAAATCCTCCTTACCCGTGAACAGGGCAAGGTCTGCCTCATGGACGCGAGAGAAGAGCAGCTTGCCTTCCTTCGTGAAGGTGATATTGCCCGGTGTTCCTTCCTCGCATGCGTATGGGTCAAGATTCACAGGAGCTTTGCTCACCACTGAGAAACTCTCGTAAGTGTACTCCTCCTCCTGTGTCACCATCTGCTCGTGCGTCAGGTTATTCACGCCTACCAGATCAAACCCATCATACCGGGCGTCCGGAGATGCCTTCGGCACAATCACATTCAAATCCACTTTCTGTGAAAGCGCCCGCGAAATCCCCATGCACGCCACACCGAGCCCGCCGTTAATCAGAGGCGGAAACTCCCATCCCAGTTTTAGAATCTTTATTCTTCTCATAATCAGCACATTAAATGTTATTGAAAATTACAGGCCGGGTTACCCAGTCTCGCCCGGAATTTAAGCACACGGCAACCCATTTGTCCAGACAAAAGTCTGTCAATCCTACTAACAAAGTATAATTTCCGCCACGCGAGGCAGAAACACAGCATCAGCTGCCGCTTTAGTGCTCCTGATTGGCGCGCTGAATATCCTGCAGCGCAGCAATAAAGTCGTCCAGAATTTCGGCTGGCACCATAATGCGGTCACGGTTGGAGCTCACCTTCTCGGTGATGCGCACCACTCGCCCGCGGGCATTGCTCTTCAGGTCAATGAAAAAGGTCTTGCGGTCAGCAATGATTTTCTCTGTGCAAATGATATCGTCGTCCACTGTTTCTAACCCGGGGTGGTTATTCATTCCCCTATGAACACACATTATAACACACTATGAGTTTCAGTCAATCAGGAAATGATGGGAATTCAAACGCACCAGGAGAAAATGTGGTTCAGCTCTGTCTGGAAATCTTTCAGGCGGGCAAAGTAGTTCGGGTAGGCCTTCTCCAGCTTCTGGATGGAATCCATCTTTACCAGCACCACCTGACGCGTGCTTTCCTTGCTGCTGCGCTGCTCCTCGCGAATATAAGCCTCGTACGCCAGCTCGTATTTATCCTTTTGGTATACCGTTACATTGGCTGATTTTGTGACACTGTCGAAAATCATCAGAGCCAGTCCACCCTTCTGCCGGTAGCGGGGAGCCAGGTTATTTGCAGCCAGCGAGAAACTCTTCATCATGAGCCCCACCTGCAAATCATTTGCCTGCTGCTTAATCCGGCAGGCTAGCTCCTGCTTCGTCAATTCTGCGTGAGCGGGCAGGGGAGCCTGCTTTTCTTTAAGGGCAAAGGCACTTGCCACCAAGGCAAAGAAATCCAGCCACTCCTGAGCCCCTTGGCTGGATTTGAACTTCTCGCCCATAAATGCCTCGAAGGTTTCCACAGCCGTAGCCCAGGTGTGCTGCAACTGAGTACGCAGTTGCATCTCAATACGCAGCCCATTGTACCCTGCCTTATCCTCCTTATTCGTCTGGTAGCGGAAAACCAAGTGTACACCACGGTATCCGGAGGCCTTCGGGGCGGCAATATAATCATCCTCCCGTTGCAACTCGTGCAGCAGCTTGTTTGAACCTGCGGTATATAGATTCCGCAGTTCCTGCAGCTCTGCAATGCTGCTCACAATCGCGCGAATCCCGCCAATATCATCCATCTGATCCAGGCGCATCGAACGGAACCGTTGCAACTTCTCCAGAATCGTCGGCTTACGCTTGATTCGCTGTGCCACAATCGCATCATTCAGCCCCAGCTTCTTCAGCCGTGCACGCAGCGTGTTCTGAAACACATTCAGCGGCTCCACATGCAGCGCACGGAAATTATCCAGCACCTCAAGCGCCCACTCCATCTTATCCGGGGTGGATGAGGTGTCGCGCAAAATGCTTCCTGCCTTGGCTATTTGCGAGGCCGAGAAAAGCCGCTGTTCCGTGGGTGACATGCTGTGCTTCTATATTTAGCATATTTAGCCTGAAAGTCAAGGCATCCCTTCAGCGGCACTGCAGAATCTTCATCCGTTCGTCTCTGCCGGTGCGCATTTGTACAGCCCCTTTTACACCATTTCTAAGAAAATCAGACAATCAGGAATTGATGGGAAAATGCTGTTTTCGGGTTCTCTTTTGCTCCATATTGTCAAGACGTTTCTATTGTGGAAACTTTTTGATTATGGGGGAAGGACTCAAATCTGAGGCAAATAGGTCAAGTTTTCTCAGAAGTTCGGCATGCCGGTAATTGTTCAGTTCGATTCCGGGGGATGAATCGCGGCTGATGATGGGGAGTAGAATTGGTCTGAACTCTTTTGGGACAATCATCCACTTATATGGGCTGGCGTCTTTTACGAATACATTACCCTTCGCGTCCATGTTCTGGTGTGGGGCCTTCTGGTGAAGACTGACGGCCTTCACCATCTGCAAGCCCTTAGCGTTTCTGCTGAAAACAATCAGATAATCATCTGATTTGCACACAAAGGCATTCATCAGGGTGATCCCTGTTTCATTTTTCCACCCTCGTAGTTTAGCCCCTCTTTCTTTGAGTTTCACTTCTCGTAGCCTTTTCGGAATCATGACATTCGCATGACCGTTATTGTAGCAGAATAACAGACGAGATTTCAGATTGAAATAATACTGAGGTATGGGGATATCGAACAGGATATCTACTCTGGAGCGTTCTTCAGTGTCTCGTTCCACTGAACCATCCCTGTACAAAACAATCCTCCACGTTGACCCCGCTCTATTGATTAGTTCTTCCTGGCGTTTCAGGTAAATCTCCCGGGCTCGCTCTAACCAGGTCTGTTCGCTTGTATTCATTTGATTGAGAAAATAGTTTTGAGTCGTTGAATCAACCGGCAGCAGATGCAGCCGGAGACTGGGGAAGCCTCCTTCATGTCGAAATTATGTTGTTCGCCGTCTACCTGCACATGACCGCTGGATTCTGTTTCTGCACATTTTTCTTCTTCCTTCATTCTCCAGATGCCGGAGTCCGTATCGTTGCCTTGATTTCCCGTTACCCCATCTGCTATGTCGGTGTCCACACAGCCCTCCATAGAGCTGTGCTGTTCCATCCAAACGCGGAGTAAACCGGCATCTGCTTTCTTGTTCTCCTCCTCTTGTCCCTTTGCTTCTTTCCCTACCACCATCTCATAAGCAGAAAAATCCTGAGCCTGGTATGAAGTCCCGGCTGGGTAGCCTATGCCTGTTTTGTGCGTCTGTCTGTTAATTCTGGATACGCTGAATTGTTCATCCTCCTCTGTATCATGCAGCCAGATATGTTGCAGTGCACCAATGGGAATAGACATTTTTACTGGTTTCGTTAGTCTCTCCAGTTCTTGCACAGCCTGTGCGTGGCTCTGACTTGCCGCATTCTGCATGTATCTGATTGCTATTTCAAGATGTAACACCCCAAGCCGGAACTTAGCATTTGCATGGCCCTGTTCAGCAACCTTCTTATACCATTTGTACGCCTGTTGCTTTTTCCCTTTCTTTTCGTAGTATTGACCAAGCTCAAACTGTGCATTTAAATCACCATTCTCTGCCTGTTTCTCAAGTGTAGAAATTTTGCTTGTTTTTTTCGGAGGGTCTGCTGATTGATGGTCAGTCTTGCCTGCCGGCTGATTGGGGCCGTGTGGCTGCTTGAATTTTGAGGCCTGACCAGGTGAAAGATTTTCGACTAGAATGCGCTCTTCTTCTTTAGGAATACTTAAACTTGGGGCTATTTTCTCTTTTTTATCTATGGAGTTAGCTCTGTTTAGATTACGTTGATATTCTATGGTGTCCCTGGCGGTTATAGAATTAGGAATCCTTTTGTTTTGTAACCGTTTAAGAGAAGCGTGCCCTTGTATAGAGCCTTCACGAGATGCTATTTTATACCAGCATTCAGCTCTGATGAGATCACCTTCTCGTTCACATTTTGCACCATGCAATAGAGCCTCGTAAGCACGAGGATTATTTGTTTCTCGTAGCCTGTTTGTTTTGTTCGGTTTCATAGGGATATGTAAGTTGAGTAGAATGAGTTTCAATACGGGAAAAGAAATTTGATTTAGCTGAGTCCGAATGGAAAGTTTTTTGCAGGATCATGTTGATGTTATGCTTTCCTTGCTGTTTTTTGTGAGTGCTCAATCTTTCCGTAGAGCTTTGTACAACTCCTGAGCCATGGCTTCCTGTACCTTCTGGTAGAAGTCGGGGTCGCTGAACAGCTTATCGAACGATGTCTTGTTTTCCATGAAACACTGGGTAACGATGTCTCGGAACTTGTCCGGGAACAGGGAGCGCACAAACATTTCTGTGCTGTTGTCCTTGGCGTACTTGCGGAACTTCTTCACATCATTGTCCTTCATGAACATCTGGTAAATGCCCTCGATGATGACTCGGTCGGCATCGGTGAAATTACCGCTGAAGCGTTCATTCACCTTATCAATGATGCTCTGGAGTGTATCTTTCTTTTTGACTGGAACCTTTGGCGGTGTCGGATTGGTAGGCTTGAATACGGGTGGCTTTTCGTTCAGAGTGATTGCGCCCCGGAAACTCTCTGCAAGAGAGGCGTATTCCAGCTTGATCTTGTCCTCAATATTGCCGTTCGTTTCATCATCTACCTTGGGGAGGAGTCGGACGAGGTGCAGCGTGTACTGGTATTCGTTGAACAAATCCTGATCATGAAGGCGTACCAGCTGGGTCACAAAAGCGTATGCCTTATTGAATTTTTTCACATAGTCCCGGGCGGCATAGCGCTCATCTGAGTTCAACTCCATATAGCGGGCGATGACGGGGCGGAACATGCCAGCCAACCTGCCTAGAGCGCCGGCATCCTGCGCTTTGCCTGATTGAGTCTTCATGTACTTATTGAAGATCTCTACATCATCGTGGTTGTAGAGCGTAAGTTCAGCGAGTTTGTTCCTCAGGTCGTAGACCTGGTTCACATCCGTGCTGCCTTCCATCGTGGTGGTTTCGTAGTACGGCAGGAATGCGTCTTTGATATCCTGCTCGGTGTTCTCAAAGTCCATCACAAATGTGCTGTTCTTGCCTGCGGTCGTTCTGTTCAGTCGGGATAGAGTCTGCACTGCGGTCACATCACGCAACTTCTTGTCCACATACATGGTGTGGAGCAGCGGTTCGTCAAAGCCGGTCTGGTACTTGTTAGCAACAACCAGAATATTGTATTGGCTGCTGTGGAATGCCTTGCGGAACTTCTTATCGGTGGTGATGTACTTGCCGTTCTCGTCCAGATTCATGGATGCTTCGGTGAACGGCTTGTCGCTGGGATAGTCATCGAGCTTCACTTCTCCGGAGAAAGCAACCATAACATCGCTCCCCGCACACTCCTCGGCGTGCTCCTCGATGTATTTCTTGATAGCGAGGTAATAACGCACAGCGTTGGCTCGACTGTCTGCCACAACCATAGCCTTGCCCTTGCCGTTAATCTGGTAGCGGCAGTTCTCCAGGAAGTTGGTCATGATCATTTCCGTTTTCTGGGCAATCGTATAGCCGTGCTGCTTGTAGTATTTGAAGAGAGCACGCGCAGCCTGGCCTTCGATGAGCTCCGGATTATCCTTCGATACACGAACCAGCTGGAACGCCTCCTTTACCGTCACGTAGTTGGACAGCACATCCTGAATGTAGCCTTCCTCAATGGCCTGACGCATGGAATACACATGGAACGGAGCCTTGATAGGCTCGCCCTCCGCGGTGCTGCCGACGACGGTGCCGAAGGATTCCAGCGTCTGAGCTTTCGGGGTGGCGGTGAATGCAAAGAATGACTGGTTTTCGTGTCTGCCCTGACCGATAACGGCGTTGATGTATTCGTCTGTCAGGTCTACGTCATCCTCATCAATCCCGGCATCCTCGGCATATTCCTTAATAGCTACGCCAATATCAATGAGACTGCGGCGAAGCGATTTGGCGCTTTCTCCGTTCTGCCCCTGGTGGGCTTCATCGATGATGATAGCGAAATTGCGTCCCCGGAATTTCTCCATATCCTTCTTGGCAAAGAGGAACTTCTGGATAGTGCAGATGATGATGCGTTTCTTGTCGTTGATGGCATCGGCCAGGTTGCGGGAGTTCTTCTTGTCGTCAATCGCCTCCACCAGCCCGGCCTTGTGCTCAAAGCTGTTGATGGTGTCCTGAAGCTGGCCGTCCAGCACCACGCGGTTGGTGACGACGATAACGGAATCAAATAGCCCCTTGTTCTGAGCATTGTGTACAGAGGCCAGGCGGTACGCAATCCATGCAATGGAATTGGATTTGCCCGACCCGGCAGAATGCTGAATCAGATAGTTGGTGCCAGCACCGTTCAAGCGTACATCGGCCATGATTTTTCGCACCACATCGTACTGGTGGTAGCGCGGGAAAATCATCTTTTCCTTGGTGACCGTCTTGCTGACTCCATTCTTGCCCACCACTTCCTCCTTTTCTTTCACAAAAGAAATGAAACGCTTAATGAGGTCGAGCAGGCTGTCGCGCTGAAGCACTTCTTCCCACAGATAGCTTGTAGCGTAGCCGACCGGGTTCTCCGGGTTGCCTGCACCGCCGGTCACACCGGCACCGTTGGAGCCCTGGTTAAAGGGCAGGAAACGCGTCTTGCCGTCTGCCAGCTGAGTGGTCATCCATGCTTCGTAAAGATCCACAGCAAAGTAGACCAGGAAACGGTGATTCAGGCGGAAAGCAAACTCCTTAGCGCTGCGGTCTTCCTTGTACTGGTTGATGGCGCATACATAATTCTGCCCGGTCAGCTGGTTTTTCAGCTCCAGTGCCACCACGGGGATGCCGTTGACGGATAATACCATGTCGATGGTATTGGTGTTGCCTGTGGAGTAGCGGAACTGGCGTGTACAGCCGAGTATGTTGGCAGCGTAACGCTCTGCATCAACAGGGTTCAAATCGGACTCCGGTTGGAAGTAGCATACCTTCAGCTTGCAGCCCATGTCTTCAATGCCGTTGCGGAGTACGAACAGCACACCCTGATTCGAGATGGTAGTCTCCAAGCGGTGGTACAGTTTATCCGCTGCGGCGGCGCCGTAGTATTTGGTGTACTTGGCCCATTCCTTGGGCTGGGTCTTGGCGATGAACTCACAGAGCACATCCATGTAGATGCACTTGGCCACATCGTGTTCCCGGGTGCACACCCAGTTGCCCGCCGCATCCTGCCCCTTGAATTGGGTGTAGCCGCCTGCCGGGGAGATTAAAAAGGATTCTATATCCCGCTCAAATCGTTTTTCGCTTTTGTCCATGTTATGCCTCCTGGCTATGAGCAATAGAAAGGATTCCTTTACCGAGCTTCTTCAGTAAACTCAGAACTACTCCAATTTCTGTTTTTCTGATAATTAATCGTTGACCTATAGAATAGCTTGTATCGCTAGTTTTGGATAAATACTGTTCGTCCACCATGCCGTTGTTGTGTTCGAATAAATGGCGTCGTTGGAAATAAAGGTGCAGTGTACGTAGCTCACATTTAGAAAGCCACTTCTCATATCCGTAGCCAACAGCATTATGGAAATGCTTACTCCCTTTGTCAATTACCTGAAAATCATTTACTCGTACACTTTTTCCGGTTATTTCTGCGTACCTTCGTTCTGCAAACTTCTGAAAAGCAGAAACACAGTCGCCAAGGCTTTCTTCAATCATGCTTCTGCACATAGTTTCAGCCTTGTCCATATCGAACAGTTCACAGTATAGCTCTTTTACACGAGAGAGACGCAAGTTTCTTCTCAATGGTATCGAGAGACTCTGAAAAAGAAGAACTCGCTGAATTATAACCACAGCAAGGGCAGAAGTAAGCGGAGCCTATAACACTATATGTGGTGCTGCATTTCTCGCAGGTGATTTCTTGTTCCCATTCCGGCAGCTGCCCAATGGGATTGTTGATAAATGAAACTCTTCTTTCTGGCTTGTATGTTATCTTACAGAATTTGTTGTTGCGAGGCGATTGAACTATGCGCTTAAAAGTCTTATCCAGCTCTCCTTGAATATAGTTTATTGCATAATGTTTTGCAATCTCATGTATCTGTTCAAGCTGCTCCTGTGTCCACCACTTATCTGAGGTATCAACGTGACCGCACATCGGGCAATGTACTTCTTCATCGGACACCTTATTTTCCCAATCATTAAGCTTGATCTTGAACTTATACAGGCAGTTTTCATTTGGACACTCACGGTCGAAGTATCCATTTTCATCCGTTTGTATTTTTATAGGTATGTTCATAACCTTACCTCTTTTTTCCCGGTGACGTATTCGTAAATGAGAGATTTCTTGTACTGCTCCAGTTTTTCGATTTTAGCCTGTTTGATAGAGATGAGTCGGTCAATTTGGTTGCTTTTCTCATTTAAGTGTAACACTATGCTTCGTTGTTCTTCCAACGGCGGGATAGCAATATGCAGCGACTTTAAGTCAACTTTAGGTACTTTTAGACGGCAGGTATTGATTCTATCATCACCTCTTTCAATAGAATAGATGCCTTTCCCCATGCTATGCAAGACTCGCAACATGGTTTTACTTCTAAATACATATTCGCAGAATTTGGCTGTAATGTGCTCGTCGGTCTCATCGTAGAAAGTATAGTATGCTGGACTTACACACCCAAAGTAAGCAGAAACACCAGTCGCTCCTACAATCATATTCATGCTGTTCATTACCAAATCTCCAGCATGTGCTAATTTATATTGGGAAAAATCATCCTTAAATCTATCAAGATTTGTAGTTTTTTCCGCATAAAGGGTAACTCCAAGTTCTATAGACAAAGATAATCTCTCTTGGGTTACGACGGGATTGTTTTTTTCTGCGCGCTCTTTGAGAACATAGCCAAATGGCATGTATGCCCAGTGAGAAGGATATTTACCCAACCACTCAACCCCGCTATCCTTCATCGGAACGGTGGGATCAAGCCCCTTGGTGACAACCTCGGTAACCAAGCTCTGCTTGTAGGCCTTCAGTTTTTCAATCTGCGTCTGGACGTTCTGGATGAGGGAATTAACCTTGTCGCATTTTTGATTGAGGTATGTTGCAATCTTTTTCTGTGTGTCTACAGGAACATTGAGTATATATTTATTGCCGTATACGGAAAAGTATATGTGTGGTATTGTGGCCTTATCTCCTGCGGTTTCTCCGAGGTTCAAAGCAGAAATCGCATATTGTAAAAAATGTAGGTTGGTATTATCTGGGTTGCGAGGAACAATATATGCCATGGTTCCTAACAAGCTAGTATATGCATTATAAATATTTGTTCGACCTACTCCTGCTCCGTCTTTTACAATGCCTATATATGGGGTATCTGCGCCAAACGTATCCAAGTATCCTACTAAACCAGATGCACCGTACACCTTATATTCTCCGTTTTCAAGAACATCAGACTGTTTCTGTGCTGTTGAAAAAGAAGTTGCCACATATTTCAATTTTATCCATTTATTCATGGCCGAACAACTCCTTCATCAGCTTGGTTTCCTCTGCTTCCAGCTCCTTGATTTCCTCAAAAATGGAATCGGAAGACGGCGGGGCTACGAACTTATAGAACAGGCGGGTGAAGGGGACTTCGTAACCGATTTTGTCCTTTGCTGGGTCGATGTAGGCGTGCGGGTTATAGGGCAGCACATTCTTTGCCATGTAGGCCTCGATATCCTCGGACAGGGGGATAATCTCCGTGTCGGAAGCTCCCTTGACCGGCTGCTTTCTACTACGCTTCAACAGAGGCTTGCCGGAGTCATCCACCTGTGCGGTTTCGACGGTAACCTTGGTGAAACCAAAGTAGCTGTTATCAAATACCTTGGATTCTACCACCAGACCGCTTTCCTCGTAGATTGCATCCGTGAACTCCCCGTAGGCGCAGAGGATGAGGTCGATACAGGCATCGTCCAGATCCACACGCTTGGAGCCGATGTTCTTGCGGCGCTTGGTAAAGCACTTGCTGGCGTCAATCAACTGCACCTTGCCGCTGCGGTGCATGGGCTTACCCTTGCTCATCAGCCAGATGTAGGTGGAAATGCCGGTGTTATAGAACAGGTCGGTGGGCAGCTGGATGATGGCCTCCACCATGTCACCCTCGAGCACGTAGCGGCGAATCTCGGAAGCACCGGAGCCGGCATCGCCCGTAAACAGGGAGGAGCCGTTCTGAATGATAGCCATTCTGCCGGAGCCTTCCTTCATCTTCTTCACGCCGTTGAGCATGAAGAGCAGCTGACCATCTGAAATAGCCGGCAACCCGGGGCCGAAACGTCCGTCGTAGCCTTGCTTGGCCTCGCTTTCCACTTGGGCTTTCTCGCGTTTCCAGTCAATGCCGAACGGCGGGTTAGAGATGATGTAGTCGAACTCGTAGCCGGAGAAAGCATCCTCGCTCAGCGTGTCGCCGAACTTCATGCCGGAAGCGTTACCACCCTTGATAAGCATATCGGCCTTGGCGATAGCGTAGGTTTCCGGGTTGAACTCCTGGCCGAAACAGGTCAGCGTGGCTTCATTGCTGATGGATTGCAGACGCTCAGTCAGACAGCCGAGCATCTGGGAGGTGCCCATGGCCATGTCGTAAGCCGTCTTGGTGCATCCCTCGGCTACAATCTCTGTCTTTTCGGGGGCGACCAGGAGCTCGGTCATCAGATAGATGATATCGCGGCTGGTGAAGTGAGCACCGGCCTGTTCATCGTAGGATTCGGAGAACTTTCGGATGAGCTCTTCGAAGATGTAGCCCATGTCGGCAGAGGTGATTTTCTCCGGGGTCATATCGGCCTTGGCAGAGTTGAACTCCTGCAAGGTCAGGAAGAGCACGCCACCCTTGACCATCAGGTTGACGGTGCTGGCAAAGTCGAAATTCTCGATGATGTCCTTGATATTGGAGGAGAAGCCTTTCAGATAGGCATCGAAGTTGCTCTCCACATTATCAGGATCCGCAATCAGCCTGGCAAAATCAAAATTGCTGGCGTTGTAAAAATCATAACCGGAGGTGCGGCACAGAATGCCGTCGCGAATAGTGCCCTCCACCTGCTGGGAGTCCAGCTTTTTAGCCATCTCTACGACGGCCGCCTTGGTGGGCTTCAGTGCATCGTCAAAACGCTTCAGCACTGTCATGGGCAGAATGACTTTGCCGTATTCATGCGGCTTGAACAGCCCCACCAGGTGGGTGGCAATTTCCCAGATTAGATTGGCCTTTGCCTGAATGTTGGCGTTTGTCTGCTTTTGCAGTTCCTTGGTAGATAACGGGACGGAATTGAGTGTGTTGTCAATGGAGTTCATGTCAGCAGTCTCCTAGGGAATGTTGGATACCGCTGGATTGTATCAGCCTTCGTACTGCTTATGGTTTCTCAACTGTTTATAATTAAAGGGTTAATTCGTTCTTGCTGAAAAGGTGTACCTCACGTGGTAATTGTCTCGCTCTCACCGTGCAGACAATATATCATTGCAGATACGCACATTAACAGGCTGCAAAGAGCTTTTTAGTATTGATAAGCAGTACGAATGCGTAACTACCACTATGAATACACGAATGATCAACAAAATGATGAAGGGGCTGCCTATCGGTGGCGTGGATGCCGTGCGGCTTGTGATGGAATGTGTAGAGGGGCTTGGTGCGAGGGCGGAAGGGCTGGAGCGGGTGGCGCTCATGGAGCTGCTGCGGCGGGTGATGCGGGAAGGGATTGCAGCGCTGCAGGCGGCGGAGCGGACGGAGAGTTTTGAGCGTGTGGCGTGGGAGAGTGTGGAGGCCCGGGCGGGGCGAAGGCCGACGACGACGCGTGATCTGCGGTATTATGTGCGGAAGATGCTGAAGGTGGAGGGGGTGGCGCAGCTGCCGCTGCGGGCGATGACAACGGCGCAGTGCCGGATGATTCTGGATAAGGCATTCGGCCACAGCGCGCACAGTTACCGCAAGGGCAGGGCGATATTGCATAGTATTTTTGCCTATGGCTTCCGGCAGGAGTTATGCGATGTGAATCCGGTGGCGCGGATTGAGCCCCCACAGGTGGACGAAACGCCGATAACACCGCTGAGCAATGAGGAGGTGGGGCGCTTGCGGGATGTGGTGGAGCAGAGGCGATTCCACGATATGCGCTTCTCTCTGAGCTTGTTGCTCTACAGCGGTGTGCGCCCGGCAGAGGTAGGGCGGCTGCGCCCCGAGGATGTATGCTGGGAGGAGCGGCAGGTTATCATCCGCCCGCAGAAGAGCAAGACGGGCGGCGGGCGCGTGGTGCCGCTGCGGGCGCTGCCGGGCATGCGCGCGCAGGATTGCCGGGTGCCTCGCAACTGGCAGAACCGCTGGCAGGCGTTACGCCGCGCCGCTGGTTTCACCCACTGGCAGCCAGATGTGTGCCGCCACACTTTTGCGAGTTACCACGCCGCGCATTTCCGAAACCTCCCTGAGCTTCAGCTCGAAATGGGCCACCGCGACCTGAGCCTCCTCCGCAGCCGCTATATGGCCCCCGCCGCAAGGAACGCCGCAAAAGCGTTCTGGGAAAGAATGAGAAAGGATTAGTGAATCTCTAAAAAAACAAATGGCAGTTTGACGAATGCAGATTTCAGAAGTCAGAATGCAGAATTGTGAGTTTGTGTGCGGCGGTTGCCGCACCTGTAAACAAAATTACCTGAGAAATCTCAGGTAATTTTCATTTCCTTGCGCGGCCGCCAGGCTGCGCACTAACTGCATATTCTGCATTCTGAATTCTGAAATCTGCATTCCAACAAATCGTCATCGAGTTTATAGAGGTCCCCAATTCCCTATTCGCAATTCGTAATTCGTAATTCGCAAATCCCCCTCATTCCTCATATGTCACCATAATGCGAGCGAGGTTTGGGAGACGTTCAGCTATTTTTTTGTTGAGCTTGGTAAGGCGGGCGTGACTTTCAGCCACGGTGAGCCGGGGTTCTTTGGGAATGGTGATGATGCAGAGCCGTTCATGGCCACGGGTGTAGCAGTGCACGGCGGTGGGCAGGGGAGCACCGCGGTGTATCATGGCTTGGCGAACCTGTTCCTCCCAATCGGCAGGGATGGGTTCGGTATAGGCCGGCACTTGGCGCAAGTCGGGTTCCACGTGCAGTGCAACAACGTCTGCCTTCAGGTTGCGCTGAACTTCCTTGCGGAATGCTTCGATGGCCACCTGCCAGGATTCCAGTGTAGCATCGGGCGGCAGCTCCAGGTCCACAGCGATGATGAACTGGTCATCGTCCGTATGCTGAAGAACGAGACCGTGTACACCGAAGCGGTGTGTAAGTGCCAGGCGGCGGATGATGAATTCCGGTGTTTCAGGCAAGGATTGAGCGGGGGTCATGTGCACCATCGTTTCTGCGCCTTCCAGGGTGGACGCCACAAGACTTTCTATGGCATCCGCTATTTCATGGGCCGTGTCCACATGTAGACTGTGGGGAACCTGCACCTCCATATCCACATAGTAACGGGCTCCGGATTCTCGCACGCGGAGACGGGAGACCGGATAAGTGGGCATGCGTTCGGTCATGGCCTGACGCACGCGGTCTGAGGCTTCTCCGCTGGCTTTATCCATGAGGTTATTAATGGACTGCTGACCAAGTTCCTTGCAGACATGCAGGATGAGACCGGCTACGACCAGGGACGCAAATACGTCTGCGCGAAGGAGAAACCAGTGCAGCCAGCTGCCGGATACGGTCATATCTGCCACCGCAGCACCAGTGATACCGAAGAGGACAGCGGCGCTGCTCCAGATATCGGTGGTGAAATGGGCAGCATCCGCTTCCAGCGCAGCACTGCGGGTTTCCTTGGCCACGCGTTTGAGCATACGCGCACGGTTAACATCCACCAGTATAGAAATGATGATGACAGCAAAGGCCCAGTAGGAAAAAGTTACTTCCAGCGCGGCGGGATCATTGCTCAGCAGTCGCTCAGCAGCTTCCAGAATTACCCAGGCGGCCGTGGCCATCAGCAACAGTGTTTCGGCCAGTGCCATCAGGTTTTCCACTTTTCCGTGGCCGTAGGGGTGCTCTTCATCTGCTGGTCGTGCTGCTACCTTCACTGCATATACCGTGCCGCCGGCAGCTACCAGATCCAGCGCACTGTGCAGAGCCTCCGAAAGTATACCCAGAGAGCCGGTGATGATGCCTACCACCAGTTTGGTGGCTGCCAGAGCCCCGCTCCAGATGACCGATGACCATGCGGCTACGCTTTTCTTGCTGTCTGCGTCCATGTGTATGACTCTACCTTTTTCAGCTTGTATAGTCAAGCGTAGAATTGTTCTAAAAACGCACAATGATGAGACATGCATAGAGAAGCAGTAGGCGGGGCGCTTGTCTGCGGAATTCACCGGAGACAAAACAGTTGAGTTCTAAGCATGGAATCTGCTTGTGGCATACACGAGATTGCGCTTGATTCAGCCATTTTTGCATGGTAGAATCGCTGCGCTATGTTCTACATTACGACAGCAATTGACTACACAAACGGCGCTCCCCACATCGGGCATGCGTATGAGAAGGTTCTGGCAGATGTTCTGGCTCGCTGGCACCGAATGTGTGGCGAAGAGGTGTTCTTCCTGACGGGTGTGGATCAGCACGGTCAGAAGGTGCAGCAGAAGGCGGAGGCTGCCGGTATGCAGCCTCAGGAATATGCCGACATGGTGACACAGAAGTTCATTGCACTGTGGGAACGCCTTGGCATCCAATATGATGGTTGGGCTGCTACGACAGACCCTCGCCACAAGGCCTGTGTGCAGGCTATTCTGACAGACCTGAAAGAAAAGGGTTGCCTTTATAAGAAGGGGTACAAGGGTTTCTACTCTATTCGCCAGGAGCAGTTCCTGACAGATAAGGAGCGCAATGAGGAAGGGGTGTTCGGCCCGGAATGGGGCGAAGTGGTCGAGCTGGAAGAAGAGAACTGGTATTTCAACCTCAGCCAGCAGGTGGAGTGGCTCAAGGAATATGTGACCACACATCCTTCTGTGGTGACGCCGGAGTTCCGCCGCCAGGACCTGCTTAATGCTATTGAACGCTCTGCCGGCGTTGACCTGTGCATTTCCCGTCCGAAGGATCGTCTGTCCTGGGGCATTCCGCTGCCCTTTGACCCGGATTTCGTGACCTACGTTTGGTTCGATGCTCTCGTGAACTACATTTCCTTTGCTGGTTATAAGGCTGCAGAGGATGCTGGTCTGCCGGACTTCAACAAGCTGTGGCCTGCTGCCTGTGAGGTGATTGGCAAAGATATTCTGGTGCCTGCCCACGGCATTTACTGGCTGTGCATGCTGCACGCCATGGGCTTTGCAGATGACCAGATGCCTGAGCTGCTGGTGCATGGCTGGTTGAACATCAAGGGTGAGAAGATGTCCAAGTCTCTGGGGAACATTGTAGACCCGAACGATTTGTGCGATGCTTTCGGAGCAGAGGCTGTGCGTTATTACCTGGTGCGCGATACCAAAACCGGTTACGACAGCGATTTTGACCCGGAGCGAATGAAGATGATTTACAACACAGAGCTTGCCAATGATATCGGCAACCTGTGCAACCGTTCTCTGAACATGTGCGTACGCTACTGCGGCGGCACCGTGACCTTGACAGAGGGTGACGATGAGCTTTCTGCCGCACTGCGTGAAAGCATGAGCAACACCGTAAGCAAGTTTGCTGAGTGCATGAATGCATACAACACCTCCGATGCCCTGGCTGCGTTGAATACTCATGTGGGGCTGTGCAACAGCTACATCGAACAGAAACAGCCCTGGGCTCTGGCTAAGGATGAGACAAAACTGACCGAGCTGCAGCGTGTGCTGGCTCATCTGCTGGAATGCTGTGCCCAGGTTGGTTTCCTGCTTGGTTGCGTGCTTCCAGATGCCTCTGCCCGCATTCTTTCCCAGCTGCAGCTGGATGTAAGCGGCCTCACCCCGCAGACAATGGTTTGGGGACTGGTAAAGGATGGACACAGCGTGCAGGCTCCCAGCCCGGTGTTCCCGCGTATCCTTTCGGCTGAGGAAAAGGAGAAGATGGCCGCCAAGGCGGCCAAAGCCGCTGAAAAGGCTGCCCGTAAGGCGGCCCAGCAGGCTTGATACTGCGCTTCATAACTAACCTAGAAGCCGTTCAGCTGAAATGAGCTGAACGGCTTCTTCTTCTGCAAAACAAGCTATTACATTTCCTCTACAAGGCCCATGAATTCTATGGGGGTATCCGTCTCCAGGTCTGTTACCATCCAGAGAAACGGACGAGCAAAGGAAATGCTCGCAGCCGCATAGTCCAATGAGTCATCCACTTTAGAAGGGGCAGACGATTCCACCAGGCTGATGGAGCAGGCATGAACGAATGAACCGAGATGAATCTTATCCTGGGAGAGACGAGAAAAGTCGGAAGTCTCGATATCGAACAGCGCTTTCAGCCCCATTCGGCGCAGGGAATCACGCAGGTCGAAAGGGAGAACCTGCAGCTCCAGCCGTGGGAACTCCACCAGCGTATCCTGTGGTTCAGCTTCTGACAATTTTCTGCGGATATCAGTAAGCACCTCCGGGCGGAGCGATGCAGCAAAATCCCTCGCTGTCCCAGCGGGAAGAATGGCGATACAGACGAGTTCGGGTGCATTTTGCATTTCGGCTTTGAATGGAATGGCCACGGCTTTCCAACTGCCATCCTCTGCTGCTACAGTGCGATACATACCGCGGCTGCGCATCTGGCGAAAATGCGGCATGCCGCCGGATTGATTATCAAAATCTGCCGTCCTGCTGTTAGCCGAATTAAAGGGAATCTGCCATTCGTTGTGAAGTTTAACAGCAGCTCCTGCCAGTAATTTTGTTCTGGTCGTCACCATTTTGCTGTCTGCCAGCTGGCCGTCTTCTTCTCCAAGAACAGAGGTCAGCATGCCATTGTAGATGCTCAGCGCCATGGGGACATTTTCCGAGAAAGGAAGCGGCATGACGTTTCGAGCTGCCTGTTCTCGATTCACATTCAAATCGACAGCGAGAAGAGAAGCGCGTGCCGGTTCGGTGGCGCGAAGAATATTTGTCGGGGTGAGTTGGAGCGCATGTAGCTCCTCCAGCGTTTTACCTGACGCAATATCTTGCAAGGAGAGGAGCGCATCGCTTACCACATGTGGCGCAACGAGTACATTGCCTTTTTCCTTTTCCTTGAGACTATGCTGGAAATATTTCAGACTGAATGAATCCGTTGCAAGGGTATAACGGGGAGCCTCTACCTGAGTCGGCTCTTCCTTTCTGTCTTTGTTCAGGTAACGCTGACCAACAGCGCCTCCTAACAGTCCAAGCACTGTAAGCACTACGATAATGACGCGCATTTTGCCCATGATATCAGGAGTACAGAGAGAGTTCTTCGTCCAGTTTCGGACTGGGTGATACACAGTAACGGGAACCCAGCTCAATGCTGAGTCGATTACCCAGGGAGTTACGGAAAGTCATGTGAACGGGCATCTTGCCAGGGTATTTCAGCAGGATGCTCTTTATCAGCTCAAGGTCACCGGCATTGTGGCGGGCTGTGTTGAGTGTGATTTCATAGAACTTCGGTTTACCTCCGCGGCGTTTTGCACCAGACCCAATCTGTTCCAGGCCGTTGGCTGATACTTTCTTACCTCCGGTCTTTTCGTCTTCCGAAATACGGGCACGGAATTGAACAAAGTTACCGGCGGTAAGCAGCCCTTCCTGTTCTGCTGCCTTGGTGTAGGAATCTCCCCACAGCAGGGCTTCTGTGCTGCCGGTGAAGTCTTCCACGGTGATAATGGCAAACTTTTGTCCGCTCTTACTGACTTTGATGTTCACCGAACGGAGCATGCCAGCCATGTCGCGACTGCCACGAATTTCTTCTGCGGTGAGGTCGGGCAGGGTACCGATAGGTACGAATTTGGCTGCATCAATCACGCCGCGCATGCTGTCCAGCGGGTTACCGGTGAAGTATGCTCCTGTGAGGAATTTTTCATCGTCCAGTCGCTTCTCCTTGGACCATTCCTGAATGGTGACCTTTTCTTCCGGCGCTGAGGTGGTGCCCATCATATCGAATAGCGCCATCTGGCCGGCTTCAGCATCCTTGTGTACGCTGCTGGCGCCGTTGATACATTGCTCGATTGTTTCGAAAATCTGAGCACGGCAGACGTGCATCCAGTCGAAAGCACCGCACTGCACCAGAACTTCAATCTGATTACGGCGGACATTCTGCGGAGGAATACGGTAGCAGAAATCCTCCAGACTCTTGTACGGCCCATTTTTTTCGCGTTCTTCTACAATGACTCTCACGGTTTCAGAGCTCATGCTCTTGACGGAAGCGAGCCCGAAACGAACGGCCAGTTTGCCATTCGGCATGGTTTCGGGGCGGAACTTAACGGCACTGTGGTTGACGCAAGGGCCTAGCACCTCGATTCCCATGCGAATGGCTTCCTGAATGAATACGCCGATTTTTTCATTCGTGGCTTCATTGGTCATGAGACCGCAAAGGAATTCCACCGGGAAGTGGGCTTTGAGATAAGCAGTCCAGTATGAGATATGGCCGTAGCAGGCAGAGTGTGATTTATTGAAACCGTAACCTGCGAACTTCTGAATCTTATCGAAAATGGCATTGGCCGTTTTCTCGTCAATCTGGTTGACATCCCAGCAGCCTTTCACGAAACGACGTCGCTGTTCGGCCATTTCCTGCATATCCTTATGGCCCATGGCTCGGCGCAGAAGGTCTGCACCACCCAGCGTGTACCCCGCCAGCAGTTTGGCTGCCGCCTGTACCTGTTCCTGGTAAATCATCACGCCGTAGGTCAGCCCAGACACTGTTTCCAGCAACGGGTGTTCGTATTCTGCCTGTTTCAACCCCTTTTTCACGGCAATCATGTCGTCCATGAACTGCATAGCACCGGGGCGGTAAAGGGCGAGAAGCGCGATAATGTCTTCAATGTTATCAATACCGTAGCGTCTGCAGGTATCCACCATGCCGCCGGATTCGAGCTGGAACACGCCCATGGTATCGCCGCGGTTGAGCAGTTCAAAGGTCTTCTTGTCCGTGATGTCCACTGCATCGTAACGAAAATCAGGCACGCGTTGGCGTACATAGGTTTCCGCGTCTTTCATGACGGTCAGTGTCTTGAGCCCCAGGAAGTCCATTTTCAGCAGACCTGCATTATAAATGGCCCCCATGTCGCATTGTGCCACCACTTCACCCTGTGGGTTGCTCAGATCATCACGGGTCAGCGCCACATATTCATCCAGCGGGCGGTCACCAATCACCACGCCTGCAGCGTGCATACCCACGTTTCGGACGGTGCCTTCCAGCTTCTTCGCATAGTTCCAGATTTCCTTATAGGTATCGTCCTGCTCCACAAGGGTGCGCAGGTCTTCACTGGCTGCGTAGCTCTTATCCAGAGTGACACCGGGACCACTTTCGATGAGCTTGGCAATCTTATCGCTGTCACTGTAGCTCATATCCAGCACGCGAGCAACGTCCTTGATAACGGATTTGGCACCCATGGTACCATAGGTGATAATGTGGGTAACAGCACGCTCGCCATACTTGTGGCGTACATAGTCAATCACTTCTGGTCGACGGGTCTGGCAGAAGTCGATATCAATATCCGGCGGGCTCACACGTTCCGGGTTCAGGAAACGTTCGAAGATGAGATTGAAGGCGTACGGGTCGATGTTGGTGATTTTCATCACATACGCCACGAGGGAGCCAGCTGCCGATCCACGACCAGGCCCCACAGGGATATCGTGATCTTTAGCCCAGTTGATAAAATCTGCGGTGATGAGGAAGTAGCTGGGGAAACGAAGCTGGTTGATGATACCCAGCTCGTAGTCCAGTCGAGCGCGGAGTTCCGTATCGTTCTCAGCGCGTTCCTTGCCATAGCGTTCAGCCAGGCCCTCGTAACAGATTTTGCGCAGGTATTCCTCGCGGGTGGATCCGTCTTCCGGAGCGAACTCCGGATATCGTTCGGTGGAGGTGGAGTCCAGTTTGATGGATGTATTACAGCGCTCGGCAATGACGTTGGTGTTCTCGTAGGCATCCGGATATTCCGGGAAGAGTTCACGCATTTCTGCTTCGCTCTTGAAATACACGCTCTTGGGATAACGCATGCGTTTGGAGTCCATGCGCTTGTTGCCAGTACCCACGCAGATGAGGATATCATGAGCATCATGATCGTCTGCATTCAGAAAGTGGGCATCGTTCGTCACGACCAGAGGTACATTGTGCTTTCGGGCGATTCGCACCAGCTCCGGTGTTACGCGTCGCTCCTCCTCCAGCTCGTGATCCTGCAGTTCCACGAACACGTTATCCTTTCCGAAAATATCTACAAGCTCCAAGAGCACCTGTTCGGCTTTTTCAGGTTCATCACGCAGCAGCCATTCCTGAATTGGACCGGAGATACAGCCTGTGAGACAGATAAGTCCCTTACTGAATTCACGCAGGGTGTCGTAGTCGATACGCGGTTTATAATAGAAACCATCCAGATGCCCGCGCGAAACTATCTTGATGAGGTTTTCCCAACCGATATTGTTTTCGCACAGAAGCACCAGGTGTCCATACTTATTGCGTCCTGGAATCTGTTTCTTGACATCCAACGGAGTAGGGGCCACGTATACTTCACATCCAAGAATCGGCTTGAATACAGGCTTTTTCTCATCCGGGTGCTCCTTGTTCCACTCCAGCACTCCTTTGTTGTGCTTCTTGACGTTCACCATGAATTCAATGGCTGCGAACACATTGCCGTGGTCTGTGATGGCTACGGAGTTCATCCCAAGCTCAACGCATTTCTTAATCAGATCCTTTGTGTGGATCATGCCATCGAGCAGGGAGTATTCTGTGTGAACGTGTAAGTGAGTGAAAGCCATAACGCGTGCGCATTCTACCACAAATCTACCTCTATGTCAGTACGAAAACACGACAAAAATGTACATTTCATATAAATCAAAGCTCCAGGTGGCCGGATGCCTACCTTTTTTTTGATTGTTCAAAAAGCTTTCTTCTTGACTTGCTCTGATTTTCATTTAATCTGTTAATAACTTGTAACCACATTAATCATACACGCATATTATGAATCTCTCTAATCATTTTAAGATGTGTTTACTGCTGGCGGGGGCAGTTCTATTGATGGATAGTTGCCGCACGGTACCGATTACTGGGCGCAGTCAGTTTATCTTTTCGTCCGTAAGCCAGGAACAGGCGCTGGGGCTTCAGGCGTATCAGGCTTGCAAGAAAGCGAGTCCTCAGTCTCAGAACGTTTTGTATAACTCAGCATTGAGCAGATGCGCCACTGCACTCATTTCCGTTGCCGATTCTGATACAGGGTTCGAGTGGGAGTTTACAGTACTTGAGTCCAAAGAACAGAACGCTCTGTGTGCTCCCGGCGGCAAAATTGCTGTTTACTCCGGCCTAATGGATTTGATGAATAACGAAGCTGAACTGGCTTTCGTTGTTGCTCATGAAATAGCTCATGCCATTGCTCGTCATTACGGTGAACGCAGTTCCTGGGACAACATCATGGATATAGGCGGTATGGTTGTATCCGGGCTGAGTGACAATCCTGACGCGGTCCGAAATGTGTATGATATTGCCAAGAAGTATGGCATCATGCTCCCGTTCAGCCGCAGTAATGAATATGAAGCAGATCAGATTGGTCTTATTCTGATGGCCAGAGCAGGGTATAACCCCAATGCTGCAGTCGAATTCTGGAGCCGTTTCACTGAAGGTTCCCAGGAAAGCATCCTTTCCGGCCTTATGAGCACCCACCCCCGCGATGCTGCCCGTATTCAGGCAATGAAGGAGATTCTGCCTCTCGCGTTTCAGGAATACCAGCAAAGCCGGAATAAGTACGGATACGGCATGGCGCTTTGAATCCAGCATTACATTACATATTAAACACCACGAGGTGCCTTTCAGGGGTGCCTCGTTCTTGTTTACACAGATTGAGCTTGCCTAGAGGAGGGGGGTGTGGTACAATTCCCGCGCACGTTTTTCGAATCTATACATGAACACGGAACTTCGCATTGTCATTGGATCAGACCACAAGGGCGTGGATTTGAAGGAAGCCGCCATTGAGATTTTGACCGGCTGGGGCTACCAGGTGGAGGACGTGGGGCCTGCTACCAAGGAGTCCTGCAACTACGCAGAATATGCAAATAAAGTTAGCAAACAGATTGTAGACGGTCGCGCCGACCGCGGTATTTTGATTTGCTTTACCGGTCTGGGGATGAGCATTGCAGCCAACCGTTGGCCCGGTGTTCGCGCAACTCTTGCACGTACTCCCCAGGAGGCAGCATTTGCCCGCCAGCACAACAATTCCAATGTGCTCTGCATGGCCTCTGCTTTCCTTTCTCCTGAGTCTATGGAGGAGGTGCTGCGCATCTGGCTTGATGCCGATTTTGAAGGTGGTCGCCATGTAAACCGCCTGCTTGTGGGTTCCGGTTCTCCGCTTGCTGTGTCTGACCCTGTGCTCGCCGGCTTTATCGAAGAAGAGCGCCTGCGCCAGAACAACAACATTGAGCTTATTGCTTCTGAAAACTTCACTTCTCCCTCTGTAATGGAGGCTCAGGGGTCCTGCCTGACCAATAAGTATGCCGAGGGTTATCCTGCCAAGCGCTGGTACGGCGGTTGCGAAGTGGTGGATAAGGTAGAGCAGCTTGCCATCGACCGTGCTAAGGCTCTGTTCGGCTGCGATGCCGTAAACGTGCAGGCTCATTCCGGTTCTTCTGCCAACCAGACTGTGTATCATGCCTGCATCAACCCCGGGGATACAATTCTGACCATGGACCTTGCCTGTGGTGGTCACCTTTCACACGGTTTCTTTGCCAACTTCTCCGGTAAGACTTATAAGGTGGAGCACTACGGTGTGAGCCCCGAGACAGAAATGATTGATTATGATGCTCTGGAAGCCAAGGCTAAGGAAGTAAAGCCTGCGCTTATTCTGGCTGGTGCATCCGCCTATTCCCGCACGATTGATTTCGCACGCATTCGCCAGATTTGTGATGAAGTTGGTGCCATCATGTTCGTGGATATGGCTCACATTGCCGGTCTCGTTGCTGCGGGCGTGCACCCGTCTCCCGTACCTTACGCTGATTTCGTTTCCACTACTACGCATAAGAGCCTTCGCGGACCTCGTGGTGGTCTGGTCATGTGCAAGGAAAAGTGGGCAAAGAAGCTCGATAGCGCAACTTTCCCTGGTCTGCAGGGTGGCCCGCTCATGCACGTGATTGCAGCTAAGGCTGCTTGCCTTGGTGAGGCTCTTACGCCTGAATTCCGCGCCTACGCCGAGCAGATTGTGAAGAATGCCAAGGCTATGGCTGATAAACTCAGTCAGCTTGGGTTCCGCATTGTGGCTGGCGGTACAGACAACCACTGCTTCCTTGTTGACCTGAGCGGCAAGGGGCTGAACGGTGCAGAGGCCCAGGTGGCTCTGGATAAGGTTGGTATCACCGTAAACAAGAATGCCATTCCTTATGACAAGGGCACAACTTTCAAGCCGAGTGGTATCCGCATCGGCACTCCGGCTGTGACTACGCGCGGAATGAAGGAAGATGATGTGCGCAAGGTTGCTGAGTTCATCGGTCGATGCCTGGCCATTCTTGCAGCTCAGAAGGTATGTGAGACTCCCGGAGCCTATGATGAGCTTCGTGCTGAAGTTTCTGCCTTCAATAAAAGCTTCCCCATGCCTTGAGCAAGAACGGATGTAAAACACTTTCGAAAGGGGCTCCACCATGTGGAGCCCTTTTCTTTTGTGAATAGCGGTTTCAGGACAGGATTTAATCTTGCCAAAGACGGAGCTAAATGGCAGAATACGCCCATGGCATATTACGGTAAACTTTTGGCAATGTTTCTGCTCGGGGTCGCTGCAATTTTTACCGGATGCCAGCAACAGGGCAGCAATACATATCTTCGCACACCTAAAGCTGTTAAGTTCCAGCCAGTTCGTACTCCTTTGGTGCAGCGTAGCATTTCCCGCCTTGCGCGGGAGGTTAATATCAAGGTGAGAATCATGCCCTCCAATTCCCGACAGCGCAGGGGCTCCCGCCGCCTTAATCCGGCCTTTATTACCATTCACAGCACGGCCAACCATTCCCCGTCATCCACTGCCATGCAGCATTCACGAGCACTTTGCCGCGGTGCTTTCACGAATCGCAGCTGGCATTTCACAGTTGACCAGTTCATGTGCGTGCAGAATTTGCCGCTCCGGGAAACCGGCTGGCATGCAGGTACCGCCGCCGGTAATCACAATTCTATCGGCATTGAAATGTGCGAATGCGAAAACAAAGGGCATAACCACTTCCGGACATGGGACCGTGCTGCCAAGCTGACCGCTGTGCTCATGAAGCGCTACGGTATCAATCTTCGTCGCGTGGTGCCTCACTACCATTGGACCCGGAAAAATTGCCCCGCACCCTTGCTCTCCAACGGAAAACCTGGTCCTAAGTGGGCATGGTTCCATAGCCGGGTGGACTATTATTACCGCTGCATCAACCAAGGTAAATCCAACCGCTGATGAGAAGTTCCGGGCTGCAGCCTGAGTCTGTCTTAGCATTGATTCCCGGTGTTTCTCCCCGGGAAATAAAAGCGCTGCAGGCTGCCGGAATCGAAACCGTAATGCATTTGCTGCGGCGCCTTCCCAGACGTTATGAAGACCGGCGTTGCTCGTTACCCATTCATTTGCTGCAGGATGGAGACACCTGCAGCATGATTGTGCATGTGTACAGTGCAGGTTGGCGCTTCTCCTATAAGAGGTATTATGAAGTAACTGTAGGCACACCCGATGACCCACATGGCGCCAGATTGCTCCTGCGGTGGTTCAATATGCCTTATGTATCCAAGCTTCTGGCCACCGGAATGACTCTTTCCGTGTATGGCAAGGTTCGTGTTTATGGCGGCAGACTGACGATGGCTAATCCGGACTTTGAGGTAATGGACGATGAGGATACCGGATTGCGCCTGGTGGCTGCCGCAATGGGAGGACCGCTTATGCCTCTGAATGAGGGGCAGGGCGGAGCATCCGTTCATACCGGAAGAATAGTTCCTATTTACAGGATGGTACCAGGTGTATCTGCTCGTAATTACAGAGCGCTGGTATGGAAAATCTTGAATCAGCTTGCTCCTCAGCTGCCAGCACCAGGTTATGATGTCGCACCTGCATATCCTTATTGGCAGGCCATGCATGATATACATTTCCCGGAGCAAATGGAAATACACAGAAAAGCGAGACTCAGATTTGCCCTGGCGGAGTGTTTTGAGCAACAATTCCGTGTGGCGTGGAGACGTAGGCGCGTGCAAGGTGTTGCCGGGCAGGTTACAGCAACCTGTCAGGATTATGTTGATGAACTACTGAATAATTTACCGTTTCGCCTCACCAAAGCTCAGTCACGTTGTATAGAGGAAATCCGGCAGGATATGGCATCCTCTCGCCAGATGAACCGACTTCTGCAGGGCGATGTAGGCAGTGGTAAGACCCTGGTAGCACTCTGTGCCATGCTGATGGCTGTGGGAAGTGGCAAGACAGCGGCCATGATTGCTCCGACTCAGATTCTGGCGGAGCAGCATTATCGTAATTTCTGTAAACTGCTGCAGCACACGGATATAAAAGTTTCTTTGCGCACTGCAGACCGCGTAGACGACACCGGACTTGTGCTGGAATCAGGGCGGAACGATGATACACCACGCATCATTGTCGGCACACATGCTTTGCTCTATAAGAAACACAGACCTCATAATCTCGGGCTCGCTGTTATTGACGAACAGCATAAGTTCGGCGTGGAACAGAGAGAGCAATTCATTGCCAGTGGTGAGAATCCTGATGTTCTGGTGATGACCGCGACGCCTATTCCCCGGACCTTGACCCTGACTCTGTATGGGGATCTGGATGTGTCTGTTATTGACGAGTTACCGGCTAATCGAGGCGAGATTGTGACGGCTTTACGAAATCCGTCCAATATGAAACGAATCATCTCTTTCATGGGAAGGGAGATGGACGAAGGCCGCCAGGTTTATATTGTTGCTCCTCTGGTTGAGGATAGCGACACTCGCAAACAAGCGAGTGCGGCAAGTGAACTTAATCATTGGAAAGAGCTTTTCCCTGAGCGTCAGATTGGTTTGTTACATGGTCGCATGTCTGCAGTCGATAAGGATGAGGTGATGCGAGCATTCAATAATAGACAACTGGATATTCTGGTAGCTACCACAGTCGTAGAAGTCGGTGTTGATGTTCCCAATGCAAATATCATGATTATCAATGATGCCGATGTTTTTGGTCTGTCGCAGCTCCATCAGCTCAGAGGACGCATAGGTCGCGGCGAGCACAAAAGTTACTGCATTCTCCTGTCGAAAGCAAAACCCGGTGAACCAGGCCGGGAAAAACTTGAGGTATTATGTCGCACCTTGAATGGCTTTGAAATTGCAGAGGAGGATTTCCGCCTTCGTGGACCTGGAGACGTGATGGGAACTGCCCAGAGTGGGCTTGGCAATATAGAATTTACCGAGTGGCTTGGTGATATGCGCCTGATTCATCGCGCAAACAAGGAAGCCTCTGCCATATTGGACTCTGACCCGCAATTATTGATGCCGGCGCATGCTTCACTTCGCAACTTGGTACGCTTCGATGATGAGACGCCGGTTACATGCTGATTATCTGATTCTATCAGCGCAGCCAGGCAAGGAATTCCTTGTTTCCTTCCATTCCTGTGATAGGCGAATCCGCTACTCCACACCATTCCTTGTGGAGCTCGTTTACAACAAAATCGTGAATCTTATCCACAGCTTGCTGATGCAGAGCAGAATCCCGGACAATTCCTCCCGGACCGATATCTTCTGGTTGTAATTCAAACTGCGGCTTGATGAGAACAAGCAAATCACCACCTTCTTCCAGACAGTCATACGCTGCAGGAAGAATCTTGGTGAGCGAAATAAACGACACATCGCTTACAATCAGCTGCACTTTTTCTCCAAGATCTTCCGGGGTCATGTAACGAGCATTAAACTGCTCTTTTACAATGACTCTCGGATCATTTCTCAATTTCCAGACGAGCTGGTTCGTTCCTACGTCTACCGCGTGTACGCGTGCGGCTCCATTCTGCAGAAGACAATCAGTGAAGCCACCTGTAGAGGAACCGATGTCAAGGCAGACTTTGCCTTCTGCCTTGACGGGGAAAGCTTTCAGGGCTCCCTCAAGTTTAAGACCTCCGCGGCTGACGTACCGGGGTTTGTTCTTTACGGTAATAGGGAAGGTGTCATCTACCTTCGTTCCAGGTTTAGTGATGACTTGACCTTTAACGCTGACCTCACCCGCAAGAATGAGGCGCTGAGCCTGTTCCCGTGAATCGCACAGGCCTTGCTGTGCCACCAGTACGTCGAGCCGCTGTTTGGCCATATCAGGTCGCTTAATAACGATTAATCAGCCCGCGATTCTGACCAGGCATGATGGGGTAGCTGCGCTTTGCAGGCTTAGTTGTCTGCGGGGCGTTGTAGCTACCAGCTGCAGGAATGGTCGGTTTGGGCTGGTTCTGAGCCGTAACAGCAGGTGCAGGTGCCGGAGCAGGGGGAGTAACAATTGTTTCTGCGACGGGAGCCGGAGTAGTAACGGTTGTTTCGGTGTCAGCAGCAGGAGTGGTTACAGCAGCGGCAACAGGAACCGGAGCGGGTGCAGGTGCAACGGTAACAGCCGGGGAGATCGAGTCTGCACCAAGAATGCGAGCATGCCCAGTAACCACATCTGTGGGTTCGCTGCAGGAGCAAAGCACGAGGCCCAGAGAAAGCAGATAGATATTGTGTTTCATTGTTTTATATTGATTGGTTGATGTTGGTTTTTAAAGATTTATATGTGTTGTCATCCAGCAGTTGAACGTATAGGCAATGGTGATGAGACTCATGAAAATCAGTACGGCATCGCCGGATATAGGTCCGCTGTATTCCTGTTTGGTTGGTAACAAGGAACGTATCATGACCAGGGCAGCAGCTACCCATAAGAAGAAATTGAAGTTTTGCCAACCTGGCGAGCTGAATGTCTGGATGTATTCTGGTCCAGCGCCGTGGAGTACATGATTACACAAGGCCGGAATAATAGCGAGAACCGCATACTCTGGCCTGAGTTTGCGTGTGTGGTATACTCTGAGCCAGATGACGGCCCAAAGTACCAGTCCCAGTGCGCTCGCAACCAGAACGCGCCACATGCCGTCCACCATGCAGGGAACGGCATTTAATGCTACGGTAAGCGGTGCAGCCAGATAAATGTACGTCAGGCGCTTCATATATTTAGCCCACCCAGTTCCAAGTAATGGGGACTTCAATGTCCGGGTGTAGACTACGCATAGCGGGACTTCCTAAAACACAGTCCAGAAGAGCAGCTTTGTGAGGATTATCGGCGGGCAGGGGAACGGTTATTTCCGTTTCGATGCGGGCAATACGGCGGGGATTTGAGCTCATGATTTTGCCAACGGTGATAGTGGTGCCACTCAAATCAATTCCGTTATCTTCCGCGTAAATGCCCATAATGGTTTCCATGCAGGCGGCCATGGCGCTGCACATCATATCAGTCGGAGAAAAAGATTCTCCTTTACCTCTGTTGTCGACCGGCGCATCTGTCGAGACAGTAGCGCCAGATGGGATATGCTGCAATGCGCAGTGTAATCCGCCTTCATACGTGATTGTGCACTTAACCATAGTTCACTGATATTACTCTAATGCGGCGGGCGGAGTCAAGAGGGAATCTCGCCAACAAAAGAGAAATTAACAATTTTACAACTACGCATAATATGCGTAATGCAAAATGCACGCTCTGTATTTGGCATCATTCAAGAATGAACTTGAAATGGGAGAAAAAATTGATAAAATGGACAGCGCTTATGAGTATGGTGACAGTTGAGCATCTGCATAAAGTCTTTGGTCGATTCACAGCGGTCAAGGACGCGACATTTTCGATTGAGAAAGGAGAAATCGTTGGTTTTCTTGGTCCAAACGGAGCTGGTAAGACAACAACGATGAAAATGTTGACCGGATATTTACCACCAACGGCGGGCACCGCAAGCATAGCTGGCCACGATATCATTGACAAGCCACTTGAAGCTCAACGCCACTTGGGCTATATGCCGGAGAATGTTCCTTTGTACGATGATTTGCGCGTAATGGAATATCTCGAATACCGGGCCCGTTTGAAAGGCATTTGCGGAAAATCAGTTCGTCAGCAGGTTGGCTGGGCCATAGATCGCTGCGGTCTGGAACCCAAGCGCAAGAATCTGATCAGCACGCTTTCCAAAGGTTACCGTCAACGTGTAGGCCTTGCTGATGCATTGCTGGGTAATCCTGACCTGCTTATCCTGGATGAGCCGACAAACGGTCTAGATCCTAACCAGATACGCCAGATCCGCGAACTTGTTCGTTCTCTGGCCGAGGAACATACCGTTATTCTTTCAACACACATTCTCAGCGAAGTTGAAATGATATGCAACAAGGTCATTATCATTGACCAAGGCCAGATAAAGGCAAACGATACACCTGGTAATCTTACGCGAAATCTGCGTGCCGCAGGGCGCGTATCAATTGAATTCAAGGGAGATCTGGACGTAGTCGTGCAAGAACTGGAAGCTTTTGCCCCTGTAAAGAAAGTGATAGTTGATGCCCCCCTGCCCGGTGGCTGGCATCATGTTGTAGTGCGTGCTGAGCCAGGTACCGATACCCGTGAGAAAGCGGCTGCTATCATTGCATCTCACCATTTCCCCATGCGCCATATCTACCGGCATATACCCAGCCTTGAAGATGTGTTCGTAGAAATGACTCGTAAAGATTAACACATATTTTTAACAATGGCCGAAGAAGTAATTAACAGCATTACACGCACGCGCAGTTGGTTATACACATTCAGAACAATCTTTGCGCGCGAACTGAAAAGTTATCTGGGAACGCCGTTTGGCTGGGTTATTCTTGCCTGCGCCATGGGGCTCCAGGGCTTCTGGCTTCAGGCTGTGCTGCAGACCATGAGCAAAGCTTCAGGTGAAAGTGTCATGTACTACATGTTGGATAATGTGAACTTCTGGTTCTTCTTTATCTTCATTTTCCCTCTAATCACCATGCGCACGCTGGCCGAAGAGGAAAGTCACGGGACTCTTGAAGGTCTGCTTACTGCACCTGTGACAACAACGCAGATTATTTTAGGTAAGTATTTTGCATCTCTCTTCTTCTACATTCTTTTGTGGACACCGATGCTACTTTACCCGTGGGTAAGTGATTTAGGCAACTTGTATACATCCCTGCGTTATGATGTAGTCCCTGAAGGCCGTATTTCCTACACTCCTGCAGACTGGTTTGGCCCAATCAGTATTCTGACCATTTCCGGCTGCTTTTTTATAGCGTTGGGGATTTTGTGTTCATCGCTCACCCGTAGCCAGATTATAGCAGGCATTGTATGCACCTGCTCGATCATTCTGTACTACTTCATGGGGCGAGTGCCTGAACTTTGGGGCGAATTCCCCGCGGCTCCAGCATTCCATTATCTTTCTATTTCTGAGCAAATCAGCTCTTTTTCAAGAGGTCTGGTAGATAGTCGTCCCCTTGTCTTGTACATCAGTCTGGCCGCATTTACGTTGGCCCTGACTAAGCGGATTGTAGATTATCGCCGCTGGCACCGTTGATTATTTGAACATTTCAGACTAAATTTACAATGAGTAAAAAGACTTTTACCGGACATCCGGACGCTCGTAAGACTAAGTATAATCCGCTCGCCTGGATAAATCTTCTTCTACTGGCTATTATTGTCATTGCCTGTAACTACATAGGTTGCAATGAGTATGCCCGTCGTGATTTATCTCAGGACCAGAGATATACCATTTCTGATCGTACGATAAACGTATTGACGAGCGAGCGCATTCAGAAACGAGAAACACCAGTACGCGTTATTTTTGCGTTTAAGCGTTCAACTTTGAATTACAATCGAATGTATTCATTGCTTGAAGAATATGAACGTGTGGGTAATGGAAAAATCGAGGTAGAACGGTTTGACCCCATGCGTCAACCCAACAGAGCGCGTGAAATTTCCCAGATTTACGGAGTGGAGTTCAAACAGGACCTCTGCATTATTGATGCTCGAAAAGACCCCAATGCTCCCATTAAGACCTTTGAAGAACGCCACAGCGACCGACAGCACGTTCGAATTCGCCCGGGCACCTCATTTATTAAGTATGAGACACTGCCCGATGAAAGTCGCCGTGCTGTTGCTCTCATGATGGACGAGGTGGTTTGCAGCGCCATCACAGAAGCTGTTGAGGGTGACATGCGCCACATGTATGTTGTCGAGGGTAAAGGCGGCGTTTCACGAGATGACCAGACCTTACTAGAATCGATAGGTAACATTACAAATTCCCTGAACATCCAGCTTTCCTGGCTGGACATTGCCAATACATCAAAATTGCCTGACAATGCTGAAGGCTTGATTATTATTTCTCCTCTGAATGATTTCACAGACAATGAAATGGAAGTGCTTAGGGAATTCTGGGAGCGAGAAGGTAGAAATGCTTTTTTCGTTGCGCTGAATCCTACTCAGGAGCAGAAATTGCCGCGCTTGTACCGATTCCTGCGTGAACAAGGCATCCGCCCTAACTGTGACCGCGTTCTCCTTCGGGATCGTAAGCGAGCATACTACGATATCAGTGCCGTGTTCCCCAAGGGGCTGAATTGCACCAAGAGTTTCTGGAATGGTACCACTCTGGTAGAAGGACAAAGCATGTCACTTACGCTTGAACATGGCGATGAGAACCAGGCTGCTTTGCGTAAGCTGACGACTTACCCTCTTCTCATGACGACTGATGCCTATTACGGTGAGACTCGTCGAGATCTGGAGCCAATGTTCACTCCTAATGAAGACCGCGAAGGTCCTCTGTGCCTTGAAGCTGCCGTTACCCGAGGTAATCCCAGAGACCCCAATAATTTATCTACGATGGTAGTGCTTGGTAATGTTGATATGCTCTCCCGGGAAAATGCCAAAGTGGAACAGCGAGACTACATGCATACACTGTGGGCATGGATGTGCAGCCGCCCCGAATACGGAGGTAAGAGCGCGAACCAGGACCTGACGATGAAGATTGACTTGAATAAGCACTCTCGCAGTGCCATCGAGAATATTACTCTCATCATTATGCCTTTGTGTGCTTTCCTTGTTGCCATTATTATCTGGAATACTCGTCGCCATTAACACATGAGAATCCTTCCGTCCATTCTTCTTACTCTGCTTGCTGCAGGTTCTGTTACACTGGCTACGTTTCTAGCCATTGATGGAAATCTGGCACGTATCACAGGCTGGTATCGATTCGAGCCTGGAATGCCGCTGTTTACCAAGGAGAATATGAGCGACCTGGATAAAGTATGTTGGATGCGCATCCAGGATTTGCACGATGAAATCGTTTGTGCAAAAGATGAACAGAACACATGGTGGATTATCAAGCCCTTTAAAGATCGCCTTGCGCCTTCTGTAGTAGATGCCATTTTTTCTTTTACGGCAAATGCCCGGCTAGTAGATACTCTACCCCTTAATAACATTACTCGCAGTAATATGCGGGAATTTGGAGTAGAGACATCGCCTCACAAGATTACGCTAAAACGCCCCGATGGAGATAATAGCCTGACAACAGTCGCTCGCTATACCTTAGGAAGCACGTCCCCTTGGCTTGCTGATGCAGGAGATGGGGAAACTTTGTTCCCCACGACATATCTCCGTACGAATTTTTACGGACGAGATAAGAGAATTCATGTGGTCAGCGGCAACATCCTTCATATTTTCAAAGAGGGATTGGAATCGCTCCGCGATCCCGCTCCGTTGAACTTTAATCCGGACGATCTGAAAGCCATTACCATCACCAGACACGATTCTGAGCAGCCACAAATGCGGCTGCAGCGTATCAGCGCAGAGGCACCATGGACCATTGTTTCTCCTGTTATCACAGGGGCTGATGAAGACAGCGTTACAAAGCTGATTCGCAATATATCGAATCTGAAAGCAGTGCGAGTGGAAGATGCCATTGAGGTGCAGCTTGTTGATAAGCCAGTATTTTCCATAAAGCTCGAATGTGGCGAAGGTGTTCAACCTTGCGAAATCCATTTTTATAAGGAATTCACGCAGGAGGGGGATGAGCAGAAATACTGCCATGCCACTGTAAATAACAGGCCCGTAGTGTTCACCTTTCATGCAGAACCGAGGATTACGCATAAAGGGAGTTACGCTCGCTTAATCAAGGCTATGACCGAACTTCCTGTGCTGCCAGAGAAAGGAATGGCACAGGTTCGCATGGCTCACAAGCAGGTTGCTGTTTCAGAGTTGCCTTTGGATTTGCCATCCCTGCGCTCGATGAAATTTGCAGACATTGATACAAAGGATATTGCGCGCTTTTCTCTCCGTACGACACGAGGCATGAGTGGTGTCCGGGTATTGCTCGTTCCCGGTGATGCTGAAAGTAAAGTTGAGGATACATGGATGTTTGCGGTACCAGGGCATCCGTACCAGAAAGCAGAATCCTCGCAGGTTACCAGATTCCTGAATGGACTCAGTAACATTCCAGTCGAACGGGTTGTGGCGGACGCTCCACCTGGAGCTGATATGACTGCGCTACTTGAGCAGTACGGCTTAAATAATCCAGACTACATCCTTTCCATACTTCCTCGTCCCTGTACGGTGAGAGCTACTATTTTTGGAAACGATTTACCTTTGGTCAAAGACCGACTCCCTAGAACATTTGTTCTGCGTCGTTTTGTAGATTCCACCAGTGGTAACCGTGTCTGGTATGGTTCAGAACTAGGCTCCAATTCTGTATGTGAGTTGAGTACCAAGTTTACTCGGATGTTGTCCCTGCGTGAGGAAAAATGGAAAGACCGCAATTTACTTAATTTCCCGATTTCAGCAGTCCGTCGTCTCACTTTGGATTACCAGCAGGCGCCGCTTGTTCTGGATTATGAATACATGGGTGAAACATGGACCGGAACCCTGGGTGCAGATGATATCACGCCACGAATTAATCCGCATCGCGCCGCTTTCTATCTTCGCAGATTGCAGAAATTAAAAGTGTCACAATGGTTGGATCCGGAGGACGAAGATGCGTTGAAAGCATTGCAGAACCCTGCCTTCAGCGTTAAGCTGGAGCTGGAAATGACGGATTATTCAGATGCTGAAGAAACCATTGTTGAGCAGGAGGATGATGTTAATATGATTCCCGATGCGCTTCTCCAGGAATCCGGAGAAGATAATGATGCGGCTACGCTTCGTTCTCTGGCAACGATGGAAAGAAAGACGCACGCGGAGGTCCGGACTTTGCAGATTTCTCCCGCTTCTTACGATTCTGATAAACCTTTCTTCTACGGTAAGATAGTAGAAACAAACCAATTATTTATTCTTCCCTTTGAAGATGCTCAATCACTTGCGGGGGATATCCTTGACATGTAAACATACAAGTATGCTTATGAGTATAAAGAATTTCCTACAATTGTCAGCTGCTGTAGTTTTGGGAGTAGAATGTGTATTTGCACAACAACCTGCTCCCTATGGTCCCCTTCCCTCCAAGCAACAAGTTGATTGGCTGCGTATGGAGTGGTATGCATTTGTTCACTTCAGCTTGAATACATTTACCAATAAGGAATGGGGCTATGGTGATGAATCTCCGACCCTATTCAATCCCGGGCAGTTTAATGCTAAGGAAATTGTCGAGACTTTTAAGGAAGCTGGCATGACTGGCATGATTTATACTGCTAAGCATCACGATGGTTGGTGCGCGTGGCCAACTCGCTCAACCACTCACAGTATAAAGAAATCGCCTTGGAAAAAAGGTAAGGGCGATGTAGTGAAAGAGTTTGCTGATGCCTGTGCTGAGGCTGGTATTAAATTTGGCACTTATCTTTCACCTTGGGATCGCAATTGTGCTGAATACGGCAAGCCCGAATATCGCAAGGTATACTACCGCCAGATTATGGAGCTTTTAAAGAATTACGGTCCCATCTTTGAAATCTGGTTTGACGGAGCAAACGGTGGTGATGGTTTCTATGGAGGAGCTCGTCAGCAGCGGAATATAGGCAATGCCGATACTTATTATGATTTTGCACAGGTTGTGCGGAATATTCGCAATATGCAACCTGATTGTATTATCTGGGGTGCCGCCCAAAGAGGTGATGCAGAATGGGGTGGTTCAGAAAAAGGGTTTGTTAAATACCCTCTCTGGAATGCCCGGAACAATAAATGGATTTCGCTTGAAGGTGATACTCCGATAAATCATGCAGGTTGGTTCTGGCATCCTGGTCAGGCTGAACGTGTCAAGTCTCCAGAGACTTTGATGAATGTCTACCTGAGCAGCGTGGGACGAGGGGCTAACCTGATTCTCAATGTGGCACCCAACCGCGATGGTGTGTTAGATACCGCGGATGTGGAATCCTTGCTTTCGTTCGGTGCGGCTCGCCGCCAGCTCTTGAGTAAGGATTTTGCGCTTGGTGCAAAAAATAAAGCCTCATCTACGAGAGGTAAGCAGTTCAGCGCTAATAAACTTACAGACGGAGATATCGAAAGTTTCTGGTGTCCTGAAGATGGCCAATCTGAGCCGAGCGTAGAAATTAAGCTACCTCAAAAGGAAACATTCGATGTCATTCGTATTCGTGAGCAGATTCGCCTGGGACAAAGAGTGGAATCATTTAAGGTAGAAGCCAAGGTCAATGACAACTGGGTAACCATTGTGCAACCGGGTAATTCCGGAGAGGAGGAATCCGGGTTGGAAACCAGAGGTGGCAAAGGTCATACCATTGGTAACCAAGTGTTACGCTGGCTTAATGAACCCGTAACAACCAATCGGCTCCGCCTGACCATTACCAGATCAAAAGCAGTTCCCTGCATTTCTGAGTTTTCCCTGCTTCGCATGCCCAGTATGTTACCGAAGCCACAAATATCTCGCAAAGGCAACATGCTGCATATAGAACCAAACGAGGCCTGTAAGATACTTTACACGACCGATGGAACCGAGCCTACTTTGGAATCGTCCGAATATACGCAGCCTGTAGGATTCGCAAAAGCTGGTACCATCAAGGCGGTGTATGTAAATACCAAGGACGAAAGCATGGGACCGGTTGCAACTCTTACGCTTGGGTATTCCAAGGCAGGCTGGAAATCAGAAACGGCATCTCAGGCTTTTGATGACGAAGCCAATACTCATTGGATGAAGCAGTCAGCGCCAGGCTCATTTGTAGTTGACATGGGAGAGAGCCTGGAGATTGCAGCATTCTCGTACCTGCCTCGCCAGGATAAAGTGACAGATGCCATGACAGACCAGTATAAACTTGAACTGAGTACAGATGGTAAGAGCTGGAAAAAGGTATCCGAAGGTGAGTTTTCAAATCTCAGAGCTAATCCTATAGAGCTGAAAGTTCATTTTGAGCCTACAAACGCCAGATATTTCCGTTTCACTGGTAAGAGGGCCTTGGACGGTGCTGGAGTTTCAGTAGCAGAAGTGAATATGTTCCCGGCTGAACAGAAGGCTGATGAGCCTAAAAAAGCCAAAAAACGCAAAAAAAACAAAAAACGTAAGAATAAATAAGTTTATGTGGCAATGGCATAAAATGGCGCCTGTTGAACAGGAAGCCCAGTGGCAGGAAAAATTGGGTAATGTACCTGGCTGTGTTATTTCTGCAGGTTTTCATGCAAGCAGGATATCAGTAGATGTATACACAGAAACGGCTGAAGAAGCTTTTGTTCTGCAAGCTTGTTATGGTGGGACTGTTGAAGAGCTGACTACAACGGACTGGGTAGCGGCAACCGCGCCGGAGAATACACCGCCGCTCATCATCCGTGACCGACTGGTTATTTCAGCTTCCGCAGACCCGAAAATACTGGCAGAGTTACAGGCTAAGTACCCGCGACGCATCGTTCTGACGTTCCCTGCGGAACGGGCATTCGGCACGGGTAACCACGCAACGACCTCCACCTGTCTCCGCATGCTGTGTGACCATGTGCGGCATCTGCAACCAGGTAGCTGGACTTTATCAGACATAGGCTGCGGCACCGGTGTGCTTGCATTAGCAGGATTGCGTCTTGGCGCGGCCAGCGCTATCAGCTTTGATTTTGACCCTGTGGCAGTGGAAGTAGCTGCGCGTAATATTGAGCGGAACGGAGGTGCTGATAATCTGAAGCTTTTCCAAGCTGATGTATTTGAATGGAGTCCGGAACCTGGACAACAGGCGGATGTGGTTCTCGCCAATCTTTTCTCCACCGTGCTGCAAAAAGCATTCCCCCGATTGCTTGCCGCAATGAAACCCAATGCTATTCTGATTATTTCAGGTATTCTGAATACTCAGGCGGCGGAGACTCTGGCTGCGGGCGAAGCTGCTGGATTGCGTGTAATGAAAACCATTACGCGCGGCAAATGGACGACTGCTCAGCTCACCCTGGCATGAATATACTGGCTATAGAAACGTCTGTTCCGCGTGCCTCCCTCTGCTTGCAGAAGGGGGATGTGGTTGTATGCCAATCTGAATGGGAAGCTGAGAGGAATCATGATGCACACCTCTTTCCTGCTTTGAGCGAAGCATTGGATGCACTGGGAAATGATTCTCTGGATTATGTCCTGGTTGGCTCAGGCCCTGGTAGTTATGGTGGGGTACGTGTGGCACTAGCTGCTGCTGTGGGCATCACAACTGTTACAGGCGCCAGACTGGTAGCTGTTGAATCCTGGGCTCAATTAGCCGAACCCGGCGCTTGTATCGTGGCAGATGCCCGGCGTGGCGGATGGACTGTCAGGTTCCCGGATGGACAAATTAATGTGCTCAGCCCCGATGAACTGCAAGCGCTCGATGCTGTTGTTTTGTCCACTGAACCCATCGGCAAACTTTCACATCTGAACTTGAGCCGGTTAAAGAAAGAAGCGCTGATACCGACAGCCATCGGGCTTGTCTCCACCTGGCTTTCATCCTCCGATTCAGAACGCGAGAGTATGCTGGCACGCCCTGCTGAACCTATCTACGTACGGCCACCCCATATAACCGAATCTGTTCGCAAACCTTGGGAAATATGAGTACTCCGAATGAGCTCCCGTTTGAGCATTGTTGCCAACGTTGCGGCGCATGTTGCCGCTGGGAGGGTAATGTCTGCTTGACTGATGCTGATATTACAGCCATTGCCGCATATCTTGGGATGGATGAAGTCACCTTTATCAACGAACTATGCCACTTGCAGAGAAATCGGCGTGGTTTGTCCCTTATTGATGCCCCCGATGGTGCCTGTATTATGCTGCAACCGGATAATACTTGCCGCATTCAGCCAGTGAAGCCACAGCAATGTAAAGATTTCCCTTATAAATGGAACTTTCCCGGATGGGAATTCCGTTGTCCCGGTTATGGAAAGAAAGGGGATTTTGAGCAATGAGTCTCTCTCGCATCAGTAAGTATTGTACTTATCTTATCCACTCCGGGCGACGCCGAATTCTGCGGGGAAAAAGTGCCCTTGCAGCACGTCTGAATACGGCACCTCAACGCATTGCGGCAAAAGATGAAAGCCGTCGTGCGCATGCTGGCACGATTGCTGACTTGTTTGCCTCCATCATGTGCCAGGTGGTGGACATCGGTGTGGATAAACTGGATACAGCCATGGATATCCTTCGCCATGATTTTCCGAATGTGGAGCATATCTGGCTGGCAGAGCGTTTTCAGACTGCTTATGAGGCTACATATCCCCTGCCCGCGACACTGGCGCTGGCTGCGGCCGGTCGTACAGAAGAAGAACGTATATCCCTGGCTCTGGAGGTATATGCTTTGTTGCTTCGTATTGGTGGAGATTTGACCACTCCGACCTTGTTTGAAGAGGTTACATATGGCCTGAATTTGCCCGGGGTGGCCAGTATTCTGGAAGAATTGATGAGGAATCCTGAAGCAACGGCTCCTCAGCCTATTGAAATTATTTCATTCAGTTCAACTCCTGGTAAAAACACAGTGCTTCTCCCGGATTCGGAGACAAATGTAATGTTTCGCGCAATACGTTGCGTGAATTTTCTTCTTATTGTCAATGACTCGGATACACCGATTTCTGTGCGAGGTCAGACTTTAGGCAAAGGCGGAGTACTCCCATTATCCACCAGGCAAACAGTTGAGCTGGACTCTTGCTATTTCAATTACAGGACCATTGTTTCGCTATTGCAGTTTTGTTCAACTGGTGTAAAACTGGTCAACTACCTGTCTGTTGATGGAGAGTCTCTCTCAATGCGTCGACAGCGCTCCAGAAATAGTATTGCCAAGGTCAGCTTTGGTTTGCAGGTTGAATTGGAGGTGCTGAAACCGGATGCAGATTTCATGCTGGAATCCAGGCTCCTCCGTATGGGAGAAGTAGTGACCAGTTCATATTTCGCGCCTTTTCATGTTCAGGGAAAAGGCCCCTTCACCTTTGCAGATTTATCAGATTCAGAAACGCAGGGAAACAATTTCCAGCTGGATCCGGGAAATCGCAAGGTTCTGGTGTCTAACCTGCCATTCATCATACGCCCCGATGTGTTGAAGCTTACACCTGGGCTGGCGCCAGGTGTGGTGCTTGAGGTAAGTTATTCCAGGGCCTCTAATACTGGTACGCTCAAGGTTCTTGAGGGCAATGCCAACTATGTAACAGTGAGAAATGAACCCATCCGGGGAGATGTTGCTTTACAGGATGGTGATTTGATAGCGCTCAGTCCTGTGCAATTTCTACGCTGCAGGTTTTCTGCAGGAATGCTCGAAGAGGAGTCGAATATCATCTCAACACTGAAGGTGCGTGGCCTTACACGGGATTTCGTGCGAGCCGGACGTGTTGTTGACAATATAGATTTCACGCTGCGCCGCGGAGAGATGGCCTGTATTCTGGGCCCCAGTGGCTCTGGTAAAAGCACTTTGCTGGCTATGCTGGCCGGACATTTGGAACCTTCGTTCGGTAGTGTCTTCTATAATAATGAACGACTGACCCCTCAGTCTGAGAATCTACGCCGGTACATTGCTTATATACCGCGTGAAGATATCCTGGATGAAGCCATGACGGTGCACGAGCATGTTTACCAGGCTTCCGTAGCAAGACGTCCGCGTTTAGGTCACACTGACCGCATGCGCAGGGTGGCAACCGTGCTGAATTTTGTCGGCATCGGTCATCTGACAGACCGTTCAGTAGGTCGCGCTGGTGAGCGAACGATATCTGACGGTGAACGAACAAGACTTAATCTTGGCCTTGATTTAACGGGTACATCAGAGGTATATTTAATCGATGAACCCATCAGCGGTCTGTCTTCTGCCGATTCAGAACGAGTTATTGAGACATTGGAAAATATGGCAGAGGGGAGGATACTCCTCTGCACCTTGCACCGGCCAGCACAAGTCCTTTTGAATCGATTCAAGAAGGTGATGGTGCTGGATACTCACGGGCAGATGGCTTTCTGGGGTACCCCTCAGGAAATGGTCGATTATTTCAAAAATGCTGCGCGGGAATTACGGCTTCGAATACCTCGCGAAGCTATTGCAGCCGGTGGTGCCGACTATGTTTTTGAAGTTCTGGATGCACCGTTCCGACGTGTTGGCAGTAGATACCGGGAAAACTCCAATCTCTGGCAGGAGCGCTTTGAGAAGTATTCCTATTCTAAGCACAATAAGGAAGTTCAGACAGAAGAATCGGAAGAGCCCCAGCTGGCTATCCCCCAGGCAACGCCCCGGTCGCCCTTGCAACTATGGCGTTTGTTCATGCTCTGGATGACACGCACCCTTCTGGCACGCGCTCGCAGCCGTCTGGGATTATATGCCATGTTGCTGGAAGGCCCCGTTCTTGCCGCGCTGATTGCCGGCACCTTGCGTGTATCGGGGGAAGAGACATACACCTTCTACAAATCATTGCATATCACAGAGTATCTCTTCTTGTCTCTCGTTCTTGCAATGTTCTTTGGTCTTACCGATTCCGCATGTGAAATACTTAGGGACAGACCCCTGCTCCGCCGTGAAAGTAATTACAAGCTTTTCACATCCGGTTATCTGACAGCCAAGGTACTTGTCCTCACTGCCATAGCTGGTCTCCAATGCGCTTTATATCTTATTGTGGGTAACGCTATTCTGGGCATTCATTACATGTTCTGGCAACATTTTGCCGTTATGTTGCTGACAGCCTTTGTGGGTATTGCTCTGTCTCTCATGGTGTCCGCTTTTGTCCGAACGGACAGAGTAGCGCTGAATATCGTCCCCCTGTTGCTGGTTCCGCAAATACTCCTGGCCGGTGCCTTGGTCCGGTTTGAGGAAATGAACGAGTTCAGCCCGCGTATAGCAGATGGAATCATCCCTGAATCGATTGAAAGAAGACTTTCAAACCTGCGCCATCGTGTCGCGTATCAGGATGAAGAAACGCATAATATCACCAGTAAACCGGTTCCTCTCATTGCAGAGTTTTGTCCATTGCGCTATGCTTTTGAAATGATGTTTGTTGTGCAGACAACCGATAATCTGTGGGAGCGTCAGACAGGAAAGGTAAATCGTTTGCGTGAACAGCTGAAGGAGAGCGGCTCCATCGAGGAGTTACGCTTTGTGCAGCGTGCAGCATTAGCATTTAATGGCGTTGCTGGGGATGTATATGATGCGAAGGAAATTTTACGCCGTGTCAGTAAGGCTGTGGCCAAGCGGGACGAGGCTTTCCTCGAGGAAGTATTGATAGCACAGGATGAAAGAGTACCAACGGAGCACGACAAACCTGCGGAGTTTTATTTCTCTAATCGCAAGCTCACGTCAATGACAGAGGGTGTGAAAACGGCGCGAAAGGACGGGCGCTCAAACGAATGCCGGGGCTTTTTCCTCTCTCCCCGCCAGGCTCGTACATTCTCGACTCAGGACCATGAAACTGATGAAAACTCCATTTCGACGATTGGCCGCAATGCAGTGTACCTCTTCATCATGGGGCTGGTGCCCATTTTGATGGCAGGATGGGGCTTGCGTCGCATTGCCCGTGGAAAATAAGCGATATTCTGCGTCACAATAACACATTTTACTTTTATCCCATTGCGTTCAGGTGTATAATCTTGCCGTGCGCAGATGTAACCACTGCGCTCTGTGATAAGAAAATGAAAATCGTTCTTGCATATTCCGGTGGTCTTGACACATCCGTACTTCTGGTGTGGCTCAAGGAGAAGTATAATGCTGAAATTATTGCCTATTGTGCAGACGTAGGTCAGGCAGAAGAGCTCGATGGTGTTATCGAAAAGGCTCTCGCCACAGGTGCTTCCAAGTGCATCATCGGCGACCTGAAGGCGGATTTCGCCGCCAATTACATTTTCCCCATGTTCCAGGCAAACGCCGTGTACGAAGGCCGTTATCTGCTGGGCACTTCCATTGCCCGCCCCTGCATCTCCAAGGCTATGGTGGATGTCGCTATTGCGGAAGGTGCTGATGCTATCGCCCACGGCGCTACCGGCAAGGGCAATGACCAGGTTCGCTTCGAACTTTCCATCAATGCTCTTGCTCCCCAGCTCAAGGTGATTGCCCCCTGGCGTATGAAGGAATGGCGCGACCAGTTCCCTGGCCGTGCGGAGATGATCAAGTATGCAGAGGAACACGGTATTCCGATTCGGCAGAGCATGAAGAAGCCCTACTCCATGGACCGCAACCTGTTGCACATTTCTTTTGAGGCTGGTATTCTGGAAGACACCTGGTATGATGCAACCAAGGAGGAAGACCGTGGAATGTATGTACTTTCCACTGCTCCGGAGGATGCTCCCGATGCACCTCAGTACCTGCAGTGCCTCTTCGAAAAGGGCAACATCATTGGTCTGCAGACAGAGGGGCTTGCTGAGATTATGGCCGAGGTCGGGACCACCGCTCAGGGCGAGAAGGATGGTTACACCTTGCTCGACCCGCTGGGCGTGATGCTTGTGCTCAACTACCTGGGTGGTAAGCACGGTATCGGCCGTGTTGACATCATTGAAAACCGTTTCGTTGGCATGAAGAGCCGTGGTATCTATGAGACTCCCGGTGGCACCATTCTTCTGGCTGCTCATCGCGATATCGAAACCATTACCATGGATCGCGAAGCTCAGAAGGTGCGCGATTCCCTGATTCCGGATTATGCTGCCATGGTGTACAATGGCTTCTGGTTCGCCCCTGAGCGCGAAGCTATCCAGGCGCTCGTGTCCAAGACTCAGGAAACGGTGAATGGCGAGGTGCGTCTCAAGCTCTACAAGGGCAACGTAATGTATGCCGGCCGCCGCAGCCCGAACAGCCTGTACAGCTACGCCATGGCCACCATGGAAGCAGACTACACCGAGGAAGACTACAACCAGGATGACGCCAGCGGCTTCATTCACCTCAATGGGCTGCGTCTCAAGCAGTTCGCACGAGTGAACAATAAGTAACCCTTACACTCAAGGAGCCGCCTCGCCAACGGGGCGGCTCTTTCTTGTTTTTATGAGTACTCCCCTTCCCAAGTTGTCTTATGTATTGCTTTCTCACAACCGTGAGAAGTACATTCGTGGTGCCATAGAAAGCGCCTTTGCTCAGGACTACGAGGGAGAACTCGAATACATCTTTTCGGACGATTGCTCTACCGATCGAACTTTTGAAATTATAAAGGAATGTGTTGCGGCCTATAAGGGAAATCGCCGTGTAGTTGTTACACAGACTCCGAAGAATCTTCATCTCGCCGGTAATACCAATCATGCTGTACAGTTTGTTGAATCGGATTGGATTGTGCGCGCTGATGATGATGATTATTCTGCCGTTGACCGTTGCACCCTTATCGGAAAAGCCATAGCGCAAAAACCTGATGCGGCCTTTGTTGTAACCAAGGTTCGATATTTCACGGAAGCAAAGGAAGATTTCATTATAGAATCGTCTCGTAAAAAAGCAATAGAACCGGTTCAAATAATTCACCTCACCTCTGAGAATACTTTTTTTAATTGCAGGGAATATTCGTACAAGGCGTGGAATGTCCGCACGTATAGAGAGTATCCACAACTTCATCCTACGGCATACTATGTGGATGATTTGACGTGTTATTACAGATCCAGAACTCTAGGTGATGCTATAATCATTGAAGCTCCTTTGGTTTATGCTCGTGCAGAGCATGACAATATGAGCAGCGGAGGCGTTGCAAGAGCCCGTTCGTATTCAGATATTATTACACTTGAAAGATTCAATAGCAAATACCACAATATCACACTGCAACCCATTATTCAGTTAAGGGATGAGATTGTAAAATATTCATGCGAAAGAAACCGCCCTGCTCCTTCTCATATTCTGAATGAATTAAATAAAGAAATCAGGCAGCGTACACTCTTATCAACCTATTGGGAAAAAGGGGTATTCAATCGGCTTCGCATTCGTCGAGCTTTAGGATACTCAGGATTGTTTTCATTACTTAGATGCCTGCCTCTTCCCTTGTTTGCAGCATGTGTTTCCATTTATCGCAGGTTTAAATCAAAATAAAAGTTCTTCTGCCATGGTTCCTATCAATAGTCCATTCTCAAAAGTAGTGTTTCTTTTATTTTTTCCTCTTCATATAATAAGATATTCATTACATATGCTTTTCGCATTTACGCATAGAGACTTCTCTATCATAATGCAGGAAGCAAATATTCAAGCCGATGATTATAAGGTATTCGTACGCTTGCGTGAGAGTCGTCTTCGAACGTTGTTAAGGTTCATTTGGGCGTTGCACTATAATCCCCATTTCCTGGCATGCTTTTATGGGCGCATCCGGACAACAAGAGCTTGGTTATGCAGCTTCTTGAAAAAAAACCACTACCATTTTATTCTTGATGTAGGCCACGCTGGAATCCTGCATCTACACCACCCTTTCTCCACAATTATTAATGCAAATAGCGTAGGGAACCACGTCACTATTCGTCACAATACTACAATCGGCAATAAAGGGTCAAGCTATGCGAAAGGAGAAAAGCCTGTTATCGGAAATAATGTAGACATTGGTGCGGGGGTTATTATATTCGGAAATATCACCATAGGAGATAATGTCATTATAGGCGCAGGGTCACTTATTAACAAGGATATACCATCTAATTCCGTGGTAGTGGGTAACCCTTTCCGTTTTATCAAACAAGCCTCAAACTGCAAATAATTCCTGACAAAGATGAAAAAAATTGCAATTGTTGCGAATTTACCTTTGTGGGAGGCATCCCCTCATCCATCTACGCCAAACGATGCCTGGCATTATTGCGTTTGGTTATCCGCTCTAAGGAAATTGATGGATCGGCAAAATGAGTTTCATATTCACTGGGTTATACCAAATAAGGAAATTAAAACCAAAACGGTGGTAGAAACGGAAAATCAAACATTTCACCTCATTCCAAAGACAAAATTAACCATTGGGCTCTATTCCGGCTATATCTATGATACATACCACATATTAAATGTACTCCGACATATTTCTCCGGATTTAGTGCACTCCTGGGGAACAGAGGATTCCCACTCTCTAGCAGCCTCACATTATACAGGAAAAAAATTACTTTCCATCCAAGGATTGTTGACAGCCTATGCAAAACGTGCCCGCTTGGCAAGATTTGAACGGCATCAGGCTCTCTATGAACCATACACAATTCGCAAATTCGAACATATTACAACAGAGTCACCGTGGGCAGAACATCAAGTGCGCGAATTGTCTGCAAAACCAGTCTTCCATCATTTGGAATATGCAGTAGAAGAGCGTTTCTTCTCCATATCTCGTCAGCTTACAGATACGCCAACATGCCTTTACGCAGGTACAAATGTTCCAGTAAAGAATTTACCCACCCTCATTAAGGCTTTTTCCGACCCGGTATTGGCTCATGTGCAATTACAGCTGGCCGGGGTTATGCCGGATGAATTCCCAAATCTACCGTCCAACATCCGGCCGCTTGGTCGGTTGAACCGTGATGCTATGGTTCATCAGTTGTCGCAGACCTGGGCTCTGGTTCATCCCAGTCTTGCGGATACGGGCCCCACCATCGCAAAAGAGGCACGTGTGATGGGGGTGCCGGTCATGCTCACCTCTCCATGTGGCAGCAAGCAACATGTGGAGGACGGTAAATCCGGATTTGTTGTAGAGCCGTATGATACCACTGCAATGAAGGAAGCCGTCCTCCGAATGACAGAATCTGCAGAAACGGCTCTCTCCATGGGGCGGCATAGCCAAGAAGAGTGTCGGCAGAAACTCTCTGCCGACACGATGATAAATAACCTGCTGGGTATTTATCGCGAAATTCTGGATTAATTACAAGCCCAGCACTCGGAGTGCTTCTTCACGAGCCCAGGCGTCGTCTTCCAGAATGATGGGCAACTGTCCCTTATAATCACGGGGGCGAGCGTTAGAAAGCACCTTCTCCACCGTTTCCCAGATGCCGGGGAATGAAAGTTTGCCATCTACGAAAGCCTGCACGGCCACCTCATTGGCTGCGTTGTACATAGCGGGCATTGTGCCCCCGGTAAGCCCGGCGGTGCGTGCCAAGGTAAGCGCAGGAAAATCATCCCAACGCGGTGCCTCGAATTTCAGGCTGGCTATCTGAGCAAGATTTAAGTGTGGCAGAGAGTTCTGCAGACGATCCGGCCATGTCACCGCATACTGGATGGGAAAGCACATATCACTGCTGCTTAACTGAGCAAGGATTGAGCCATCCACAAACTCAACTAGCGAATGCACAATACTCTGCGGGTGTACAATGACATCCACCTTTTCCATCGGAATATCAAAGAGCCAGCGGGCCTCTATCATTTCCAGCCCCTTGTTGAACATGGTAGCACTATCAATGGTAATCTTGCGTCCCATCTGCCAGGTGGGGTGTTTGAGTGCCTGTTCAAGCGTTACAGACGCCAGCTGTTCACGTGGCGTATTGCGGAAGGGACCGCCACTAGCCGTCAGAATCAGCCGGCTGACCTGCCCTGCACCACCATGGTTCCCTTGCAGGCACTGGTATATGGCATTATGTTCACTATCCACAGGAAGCACATTGATACCCTTGGCCTTTGCCCGGTTCATGACCACCTCGCCCGCCATCACCAGAATCTCCTTGGATGCTATGGCTAAATCTTTTCCTGCTTCTATTGCTTCCAGCGTTGGTTTGAGCCCATCTGTTCCTATAATGGAAACCAACACCATGTCTGCTTCTTCCAGCGTGGCCAGTTCACAAAGACCATCCAGCCCGGTGTAAACTTTCACATCGGCAGGTAGCAGGCGCACCAATTCTGTCACCTTAGAGCTATCGTAAATGCAAACATGGCGCACCCCGAACTCCCGTGCCTGTTCGGCTAATTTCTGCACGTTGCTATGAGCAGCGAGGGCGACAACCTCCATACGCTCCGGTATGTCCTGTGCTACTTTCAGCGCACTTGTACCTATGCTGCCGGTAGAGCCGAGAATAACCACGCGTTTCTTCATAACAGGCACTATTCTACGCCAACTTTTTTACAAAATCAAGCTAAATGGGGTGTTTTGGCTTGCCAAGAATAATGCTTCGGTGTACTCTCTCCCTGTGCCGTCCGGGTCCGGGTGGTCGCTGCGGGAGCAAGCCCCGTAGAGGAAAGTCTGGACATCATAAGGCAGCGTGTCCTGTGAAAGCAGGAGACACCCGGAGCCAATGCCGGGTGGACGGAAAGTGCCACAGAAAACAAACCGCCTGAAAAGGTAAGGGTGAAAAGGTGGGGTAAGAGCCCACCGCTCCGGAGGTAACGATGGAGGCTAGGAAAACCCCGCGCGATGCAAGACAAACAGGGAAAGGGTCGCCTGCCCGCTGTATTCCCGGGTATTAGTTGCACCCTGCTATAAACGCAGGGCGCGTCTGGCAGCAGACGTGAGAAAAATGACCACACAGCCCGCCTCAACGCGGGTGGACAGAATCTGGCTTACAGGACCCGGACGGCGCTTTTATTCTTTGATGTTTTGATTTTTCCCGATTGGCCAGAGCAATCTGCAAGGCGTTGGCCATATTGTGGAAGAAGACGTAGAAGGCCGGGCCTATATACGCCAGCGGATGCACATACCACTGGCTGGCTATGTAGAGCGTCAGGATTGTATTTTTCTGCCCCAGACACTGAGAGCACTCCCGCTTCAGCTCCCTGCCTCCAAGTTTGTAGCCTGCCACAAATCCAGTGACACACACCAGGAGAGAGCCCACAATCAGAGGCAGCATATCCCACCAGCTGATGTCCATATTCAGCACGCGCTGGGTGCCCACGCCGGCTATGATGGTGAGGTTGACAATCCATATGCCCAGCGAGACATCGCGCAGCTTAGCGCTCCACCCCTTGCAGGGAGGATACACCAGGCGCATGGTAATGGCTACAATAGCCGGGATACCCAGCACCGTGCCCAGCTGGATGGCTACCTCTGTTGCCAGTTCTGAGTAACAGAACCCCTCCACCTGCACAACAAAGGGCATGAGCAGCGGAGTCAGCAGCCCGAATACAATCTGGCTGAGCACCAGCGCCGTTGTGGTAAACTCCACGTTGCCATTCAGCAGGTTAACGATAACCGGTGCCGCAATGGCCACGGGGGCTATGCCACAGAAAAACAAAGACTCCGCCAGCACTGGGTATCCCAGCAGCCGGGCAAGGCCCCAGAACCCCATGCCGATGAGCTGTATACCCAGCAGCACCCACAGGTGCATACGCTGCGGCTTGAGGCGGGCTGTTTCTATGCCGATGAATGTGATGCTGAGCATGAGAGCCACGCTGGCCGGTAAACAACAACCCAGTGGGGACAGCTGCTCATGAAAGAGGCCTCCCACAAGGAAGGCCACAATCATTGAAATACTGCGTATGTGCTTTTTCATCAGGCTTCGGTTTTGCGCATTTCTATCACGGCCGCGGTTGCATCATCCGCCTTAGGCTTAGGATACGCAATGCGGTTATGATGCATGGTGCGGATGGTGGCAAAGAAAGATTCTTTCAATTTTTCGATGTCTCCCAGGGTCAGACCGCAATCCTGAAGGTGGCCATCCAGGATGCGCCCCTTGAATATACCGTTAATCATGTTACGGATATCTTCTTCTGTGGGGTGCTGAAGTGAGCGCGTGGCGCTTTCTACCGCATCCGCCATGCTCACAATGCCACTCTCGCGGGTCTGCGGAATAGGCCCCTTATAGGTGTAAATAGATTTGTCGACCTCCTCCGGGCAGGTATCGATAAGACCTTCCTCAAACTTTTCCTTTTCTTCCTCGTATTGGTCGAGAGCTTTCCTGTAGAAGAAATAAGCGGTTGATACACCGTGGTGTTCACGAATCACATTGACAATACGGTTATTAAGGCCATGAGCTTCTGCAAGTTCCACACCTTCAGTCACATGCCCGGTAATAATGCGGGCACTGGCTTCTGGGGTCAAATCAGCGTGCGGGCTGTTATTGGTATCTGCAATATTCTCTGCAAAGTACTGAGGATTATTGATTTTACCGATATCGTGGTACAAGCCGCAAACCCCGGCCCGGGTCACATCTGCACCGATTGCTTCTGCTCCGGCCTCGGCCAGGCGTTGCACCACCAGACTATGATGGAAAGTACCAGGTGCTGCAATCTGAAGCTTCTTAAGGAGCGGGTGGTTCATATCCGCCCATTCCAACCATGTAATGGGGGTGGAGATATTGAACAGACGCTCCAACGCAGGCATCATGCCACCAATCAGCGCAGCAAGGACAAAATTCACACCCACTGTCACCGCAAGCTCCAGCATGAATCCGCCGATATTGAATCCACCAGTGAAACCACGCAGCGCGATAGCCTCATCGGACCCGGCAACATCCAGGCTCAGCAGCAAGTACACAGAAGTGAATGCAATTGCGCTGGCAACGAAGCCTGCGCGCAAGATTTGTTCACGCTTATGGACACGCCCGGAAACAAGAGCGCATACCGTTCCCGTCACAAAACTCACAGCGCTGTAGTTGAGAATAACAGCGGCATCTGTATCCTCCGGAAATAAGGCAATACCGAAAATCGTGCAGCAAAGAGCGGTAAACGCACCTAATCTGCGTCCAATCATCACAGACAATACTGTCGGAGCCAAGGCGTACGGAAGCCAGAGAAGGACCTGCCCCTGCATATTGAATCCTGGAATCATTCCTTTCAGCGCGCAAATCCCCGTCATCAGCAGCAACTGGGTCACAATCATACTGACCAGCAGAAGGGTGCGTCTTACCGTCAGCTGTAAAGGAAGCCGGGAAAGCACCGCAAGCAGAATCAGCCCTAAAGCAGTAAGGACAAGCCAGGTGATGCGGAAAGCGGCATTCCAGACATCCGCCGCAGAGGAGCTGGCTACAAAGCACAGAGCCAGAAGCCCAATAAGGGCAATACCCAGCATAACGCGGTTTCCTCGCAGAAACTTGCGGGACGAACTATCCTCTTGTGATGAAATTTTGCGGATAAGATGAGTCATAGCATTACTCCTCCTCTTCTTTTTCATTTTTGTTTATAGTAATGGGTACCGTGATTTCCGGCAGGTTTTCAGCCTTTACCGCGACCAGCGCTTTGCCTGCCTTATTTCGTTTTCCTCGCACAATGGCAATCATACGGCCATTAAAGAAACGCTGGTGGTTGGACTGCATACACGTATGATCCGTTTGATTTCCGTTGCAGAAGCCGACTAATTCTGCCGGGCCGGAAATATCAAACTCAACCTCCCGGCTGTCAGTCGGGACAATATTTCCCTTGGAATCAACCAAGGAAAGAGAGATATAGGCGAGATCGCGAGCATCCCCCCTAATGGATTCTCTGTCAGTCTCTGCCTGCACCGCAACGGAATTACCCGTTGTGACTCGCTTGGCCGTGGCCCAGGCTTTTCCTTTCTTCTTCACTTTCACGCTGAGGGTACCCGGTTGGTACACGACATCTTCCCAGACAAAGCGGTACTGGTTTTTGCATACGGCAAGTTTCTGCGTGTATGTCCCACCCTCGCCACGTTTGCGCACTCCCTGGCTTTTACCATTCAGGAACAGCTCCGCTTCATCGCCGCTGGTGTATACCATTACTGGCGTTACCTCCCCTTCTCTTCCTTTCCAATTCCAATGAGGAAGGATGTAACAAGTCTTTTCCTCGGGTGCCCAATGACTCCGGTACAGATAGTATGTATCTTTCGGGAATCCTGCAAGGTCAATGATGCCGAAATAGGAACTGCGGCTTGGAGCCTTGTTGCCCATTTTCCGAAGCTCCTCCATGGCGGCCCGTTTCTCTTCCTCAGAAGCACCGTGGAAATTACCTATATTGGAGGCATCCTGGTTATAAGGCGTCGGCTCACCAATATAGTCGAATCCCGTCCATACATATTCACCCGCCACATGAGGATTGTTGTCCAGGGCATACATCTCGATATCCGGGCTGGTACCCCAACCTGGTGCAAATAAGCCGTAGGAGCTGACGTGGAAATGACGCGCACCACCGCCCACATCCCAGCGAAGCGGGAAGAAATAGGTATCTCGTGATGCGACACAGGAATTCGTTTCAGAAGCATACACAGGCTGCCGGGGATGTCTTCGGCGAAAATCTGCATACATATCAGGTTTATAGTTAAAACCAAACACATCCACCGTCTCGGCAAAACCATTGCTGACACTGCCGGGGTCATTACTGCCTACCGTATAGGGGCGTGTCTTATCATACTTCTTCATTTCTGCTCGCAGCATGGAAGAAACCTCCCGGCCACGCGCCGTAGCAAGCTCCGGAATCTCATTTCCGCCACTCCAGGCAATGATACATGGATGATTTCTATCACGAAGCATAAAGTTCCGAACATCCTTTTTCCACCACTCTGGCCAATATCTATGGTATCCGTTTACTTTATCGTACTTCTGGGCTTCCCAGATATCAAATAACTCATCAATGACGAGAATGCCGTGCTTGTCGCATAAATCAAGGACCTCCGGGGCTGGGGGATTATGCGTCATGCGGATGGAATTACACCCCATGTTTTTCAGAATCTCAATCTTGCGTTCATAAGCACGAGTATGAAAAGCGGCGCCGAGCGCGCCAAGGTCATGATGCTCGCACACGCCCTTAATCTGAACTCTCTTGCCATTCAGGAAAACCCCCTGCGGACGCCACTCCACATGGCGTACACCAAAGGAAGTAACATGAGAATCTAATTCGGTCTCTCCCTGAGACAAGGTAGTTTTAACATGATAGAGATGCGGGTTCTCGCAACTCCAGAGCTTCGGTCGCTTAATCTTTATTTGCTGAGAAAGCTCCCATTCCTCGCCAGCGGGCACTACTTTGGTGACAGGCTTTGCCTTAGCCTTACCCACTGATTGACGGACGGTAATTTCCTTATCCTCATCGGAGGTATTGGTAACACGCGTGCAGATTTCCACCGTGCTTTCACTCTTGCTGACCTTGGGTGTCGTCACATAGACCGGCCAGTGAGACAAATGCACAGCCTTTGTCTTTTCCAACCACACATGGCGATAAATTCCAGCTCCTGGATACCAGCGGGTCGAACGAGGAAGGTTGCTGGCTATAACTGCGACTAAATTCGACTTGCCTGCTTTTAGATAAGGCGTAATGTCAACTCGGAACGAATTATAGCCGTATGCCCATTCTCCCGCAAAAGCTCCGTTGACAAAAACTTTCGGATTAGACATCACGCCATCAAAATCAAGGTAATATCTATCTTCTTTTTTATTAAACTCTTCCGGGACTTCAAAAGTTTTTCGGTAGCAGCCCCAGCCATTCCATGGAAGTTTACCGGTTTCATTGGGCTCATCAACCAGGAATGGACTCTCAATCGCCCAGTCATGTGGCAGCTGAACTTCTTTGAATTCACTATCATCGTAGGAAACAGCCACCGGACCGCTAGTGGTGTATTTTGCCTTCTTTACTGGAATTTGTTCGCCCTTGTCATTCAGGAAAATAATTTCCCGCACGCTGGCCCAACTCCTATTATTCACGCCCTTATTGATAGTCAGCTTGATTGAAGAGACAGACCGGTTGCCCACAGGTATGCGCAATGTCTCAGCCCCCTTCATGGCAAGCGTGCGAGTTTTCCTCTGCGAGCCGGATACTATCTCTACATCGCACTCAAAATAATTAGGTTTCTCCCATTGAATAATGATAGTTTTTACCTTTTTCTTGAATCCGGTCTGTACCTGGATATAGTGCCCGGCATTCTCATCCGGAGCGCACCAACGCGTGTTGAGATTGCCATCTACAACGTTAGCTGCGACATTGCCCGGCTCAAAGCCGGATGCGCTTGCGGGAGAATTCGTTATCTGCTCAGGTTCACCTTTCCCCATGTAGCGGAACTTCCAGCCAAAATCAAAACTTTCCCGTTCTCCTGCCTGCAGAGGAAGAAGGGTCATAAGCAAGGCGGACCATATGTACGATGAGGATTTCATTGGCGTTGCCGTGCATATTAACAAAATTAGTACGCCATAGCAAGGTAAAACAAAGATCTGCCCTTGCTCCATGTGAGAGAACTCGCTCGCACACGCGATTTCAGCGGTGTAGCGAACTGTTAATGCAAGAGAAGATGGGCTCATAAAGGCTGGATTACACAGTATGTCATCGAAATTTCTTCCTGAAATCCGTCTTTTTCGTTCACTGAATATAGAGTTCACTCTATTTTTTGCGCCATTGTTGTAAAAAAAACTAGCCAAGACAACAATGACGTGTTAGTATCAAAGTATCGAAACACGAATCTTGTGTTCTTATGAACGACCTTACTAAGCCTTTTAAGCGTTTGCCCGTTGCTTTAGTTGGAACGGGGTCGTATGTGCCAGAGCGCCGTCTTACTAATGAGGATTTAGAAAAGATGGTGGACACGTCAAATGAATGGATTGTTACCCGTACCGGTATTGAGGAGCGCCGCATCGCTGCCCCCGGTGAAAAGACCAGCGACATGGCTACTCAGGCTGCAAAACGAGCAATGGAATCCGCAGGTGTAACACCAGAAGAAATTGATTTGATTATTGTTGCCACGGTAACACCCGATACCTTCACCCCTTCCACAGCATGTTACGTGCAGGCCAACATCGGTGCCGTCAATGCCGCAGCATTTGATATTTCTGCCGCCTGTTCCGGCTTCCTGTTTGCCTTAAAGACAGCCGTTCAATACATTGGTTGCGGTCAGGCGAAAACAGCCCTCATCATTGCATCAGAAAAGCTTAGCCACATTGTAAACTGGGAAGACCGCTCCACCTGTGTTCTCTTTGGCGATGGTGCCGGCGCTGCCATTCTTCGCACCGGCACCGGAGTCGATGGTGACAGCGCTGTACTTGCTTCGGATATTGGTTCAGATGGTACATTGACCGATTTGCTTATGGTCCCGGGCGGTGGTTCCGCCATCCCGACCACGGAGGAGAACATTCAGGAGAAACTTTATACCCTTGCTATGCGAGGCAATGAAGTATTCCGCTATGCTGTAGCGCACATGAAAGACAGCGCTCTTTCCCTCATTGAACGCACTGGTATCAAACCTGAGGACGTGGACATGGTGATTCCCCACCAGGCAAATCTGCGCATCATCAACGCAGTAGCCCAGCGCCTTGGCATCCCTACAGAGCGCGTGTTTGTGAATGTACACAAGTACGGCAACACATCCGGTGCAGCTGTAGCCATTGCTCTCGATGAAGCTGTAACATCCGGGCGTGCCAAGAAGGGCGATATCGTCCTTCTGGTGACATTCGGCGCGGGCCTGACCTGGAGTTCTGCAGCCATTCGCCTGTAAGACTCGCATAGACTCATTTCATTCCCCTTGCCTGCAGTAACGCGGGCAAGGGATTTTTTCTTTGTCTGAATTACTTTATTTTGCCGTCTAACGCTCGTTTATTTTGCCATTTATTTTGCCACATTAGAACATTATCTATTGACAAAGACACGTTAGTGTGTATATTGCCATTATGTACACGCCTCCCTATTCCGTCTCAGATGAAGCACTGAGTCTCCTGGTGCGCATCTGCTCGCAACTACCCGAATGCGATGCAGATAACAAGGCGCCGGACTGGGATGTACATTCCTTATGCAGCACATGCAATGCCCGATTGCGGAACAGTGGAGAGAAAGCGTACTGGGTGCCGGTGCTTCTGGAATCCCTTCTCTCCTGGCTGAAACAAACACAGTGTCACCCTGTCGTTCGCGCGGCGGTGTTTCATTACGAACTCATAAGTATAGGGGCGTTCGAAGAAAACAACAAGGAATCGGCTCTTCAGCTCCTGCATACCCTGCTTTCCACATATCACCCCATATTCCGACGCTGCAGCATTCATCTTCCCTCACCTGCCTGCGAGTGTGCTCTGGCGGCACCAGACGCAACAGAATTCATTACTCTATCGCTACACGCGATTCTCGATACCCTGAATTTACACAAGAATCAATCCGCAAGAGCACCCAGAACCACCCGCAAAGTGTCACCTGCAGAGCAATTACTGAATTATCTGAAAAAGCATCCTGGAAGCAAGCGAAATGATTTACTTCATGCATTACCCGCGCTTTCTGCTCGTATGATGGACCGCCACCTTGTAGCACTGAAAGATAGCGGTCAGATTGAATATCGAGGTTCCCGGAAAACCGGCGCATATTATCCTATGGCAGCAACACGATAGGAACTTGACAGAGAATCACCCTTCCAGTAAAGTAGAAGTCCTATGCATCAGCTCACAGAATCCATCGGTAAATATCTGCTCGCAGCCATCTCTCCGCTCATTCAGCGACCGGAAAACGCAGAGCTGCGTGTTGCGGCAACTCCTGCGGGAGACATGCTGCGTTTCCGACTGGTCCTGGAGCAGGAAGACGTGGCGCGGGTCATCGGACGAAATGGAATGACCGCGTCTGCCATCCGTTCCCTTGCCAAGGCTGCAGGCGAAAAATCAGGTACAAAGGTGGTTGTGCATATTCTTTCCAAAGAGGAAATAGCCGCCGATAATTAATCCCCCTCCATGCAGGAGCTTTTTTCAGACTTATCAGCTCCGGTTCTCGCTGCACGCGTACTGGTGGATGGGCTGAACGACATGGTGTTTGACTACGCCATCCCCGATAACATGCCCGGGGTGACTCGCGGCAGCCGCGTGGAAGTACCACTGCGTGCCAGATGCACCACCGGCACGGTCATGGCTCTTGTAACTCCGGAAGCGGAATGGGCCGGGCGTTTAAGGCCTCTACGGCGCCTGGTGAGCGAAGAACCGGTTGTATCCCCTGCTCTCATGGAGCTGGCGGAATGGGCGGCCCGATACTATGCGGTACCGGTGGAGCAGATGATTCGCTGCATTGTGCCCGAACCGGTGCGACAGGAACGCCATGATGAAAAGACACGCAAGGTTGTTGTACTGCAGAACTGGCCGGATGACGATACCCTCAACAAAATTAACCGCAGAGCTCCGCGCCAGGCGGCAATTCTGCGATATCTGCATGCGGGTCAGACAAAACGTGAACCATTGGCAGATCTGGGTGGCTCGCCCGCACTGGCACCCTGCCGGGCATTGGAAAAAGCAGGATATATACATATCGAAGAGGAACAGGTATATCGCGACCCGGCAGGCTCAGAGCAGTTTGCACCGACTGTTCCTCTCAAGCTCAATCCGGAACAGTCTGAAGCGCTCGAAAATATCATCTCAGCATACAATTCCCGCACCTCCCGCCCACTGCTTCTGCAGGGGGTAACCGGTTCCGGTAAAACAGAGGTATACCTCCAGGCTGCCCAACACGTTTTGGAGCAAGGCAAAGGAGTTCTGATTCTGGTGCCGGAAATTTCGCTCACACCACAGACAATGGCTCGGTTCAAAGGGCGCTTTGCCTCTTTTGATACCCATGTGGCCATTCTTCACAGCGCCATGAGCGATGGAGAGCGTTTTGATGAATGGCATGCCATTCATCGTGGCAAAGCCAGAATCGCCATAGGTCCCCGTTCTGCAGTATTCGCCCCCGTGCAGAATCTGGGCCTCATCATTGTGGATGAGGAACACGATTCCTCATACAAGCAGGAAAACAGCCCACGCTATCACGGTCGGGACCTTGCCGTTCTGCGCGCGCACCTGGAACAGGCTTCCATCGTTCTGGGCTCGGCCACTCCGTCATTGGAATCTCTTCACAATGTGCAGCAAGGCAAATATCGCATGCTCCGCATGGATAGACGCGCGGATGGTCAGCGACTCCCCCTCACGCGAGTCCTGGATATGAGAAGCGAAGCTAAGGATAAACGAAACCTCGGAATCCTCTCGGAACGCCTCCGCATGGCCATTGATGAGCGTCTGAACAAAGGCGAACAGGTTATCCTGCTGCTGAATCGCCGTGGCTTTGCCCGCGCCCTGCAATGCCCGGAATGTGGTTATACGGCCGATTGTGAGCACTGTGCCCTGCCCATGACCTATCACGCCACAGAAAACAGGCTGGTGTGCCACATTTGCGGCTACAGGCAAATGGTCCCCGCACGGTGTCCGGAATGCCATACGAGCAACATTTCGCTGGAAGGCTACGGAACCCAGAAGGTTGAAGCTGTTCTGCGCCGTTGCTTCCCTCAAGCCAGACTGCAGCGAGTCGATGCCGATGTAACAACCAGAAAAAATGCCCTGCGTGACATTCTGTCAGATTTCAGAGCGCATCGTACCGACATTCTGCTTGGCACGCAGATGATATCCAAGGGGCTGGATTTCCCAGGCGTGACTCTGGTCGGCGTCCTGAATGCCGACCTCGGCTTGAATATCCCTGACCCCCGGGCCGCAGAACGCACGTTCCAGCTTCTTACCCAGGTAGCAGGCAGAGCCGGGCGCGGAGATCTGGACGGCGAAGTAATCATCCAGACCTACAATCCCCAGGCTGCGGCGATTCAGTTTGCACGCCGGCACGATACCGATGGCTTCGCGGAAACCGAGCTGGAATTACGCCAGCAGATGAACTTCCCACCATTCTGCCACATGGCCGTTATCACTGCCAGAAGTGAGCAGGATGAACTGGCGGCATTAGCCATGGACACGCTGCACAAAAGACTTCTTGCCGCGCTTCCTCCTCAGGCTCAGATAAGCGATCCGCTGCCCGCTCCGCTTGCAAAGGCCTATGGGCAATTCCGTTACCAATGCACACTCAAATCCCCCTCCGCCCGCATCCTTTCCGATGTATGCAGCAGGGAAATTTCGAAGCTCAACTGCAGCGAAAGCGTTACCCTTAGTCTGGATATTGACGCATACTCGTTCATGTAACATCATCAAGTATGCAAATCCTGAAGCTTTTTCAGCTTATCAGTTGACTATTACTGATGAAATTGGTAAAATAAGGCCACTATGAGACATTCATTCTTTTACCTTACCCTTCTTCTTGGTGTTTGTTGCTGGGGGATTGCACCCGCTGTGGCCAAGGACGACAAGAAGCTCAGCAGAGAAGAAAAGCGCGAGCTTAAGATGAAGGAAAAAGAAGCAAAGAAGGCAGCAAGAAAAGGCAAGACATCGGATGATGACAAAGACGCCGAAGACGACGATAAGAAAAAGAAGAAAGCTGACAAGAAGGCTGTTGCCAATGCATGGAAGAACATCAAGCCTGAATATGGCAAACTGAAGCCGAACGGCAAGTTCTTCATTTATGCGGAATACACAACGCTGACCGAAGGTGGTGAAGAGATGCTCAAACAGCTTATTGCGGAAGAACGCAGTCTGAAGGCAGCCAAGGTGAATGTTCTGCTCGTTAATTGCGAGCCCATGGAAAAGGAGCTTGCAATCAAGATGCTCAAAAAGCTTAAATGCAAGTACCCGATGGTGATGAACGATGCCAAGCTGAAGGAGATGGAATTGCCGGGCTATTCTCCCGGAAGTGCTCCGAGAATGGTTATTGTTGATGCAACAGGTAGCGTTAAGGCAAATGGTGGCCCGGAATTAATGGAAAGCTGGCACAGCGTGGTCGGAGCCAAAGCTCCTGCTGCCAAGAAGAAAGCCGCAGCTGAAGAAGACCCCGAAACTGAAGAATAAACACGATGAAAGAAACTCTTATCGATTTGAAGACACGGCGCAGTTGCCGTAAATACAAAACAGAGCAAGTAGCAGAGGATGCACTCAACGAAGTGCTGGAAGCCGCCACGTATGCACCGACCGGACACGGTTCACAGAGTCCGGTGATGGTTGTCGTGCAGGATGCAGCAATGGTGGCCAAGCTCTCTGAGCTTAATGCCCGCATTATGAACACCACGCGGGATCCGTTCTATGGAGCCCCCACTGCGGTGGTTGTGTTTGAGGATACAAGCGCCCACACGGGACACGAGGATGCCTGCATGGTCATGGCCAATCTGCTTAATGCGGCTCACGCCATCGGCCTGGCTTCCTGCTGGATTAACCGCGGCAAGCAGATGTTCGAGTTACCGGAAGGTGAAGAAATCAAGAAGGCATGGGGGCTTGGTGATAACATGGTAGGTCTGGCTATTTGTATTCTTGGTTATGAAGCAGAGGGTGGTACCGTGGCTCCCAAGCCCCGCAAGGAAGGATACGTTATTCGCTCCTGATTTAAGTTCAGCAACAAACAATATGAAACATACAATTCTGAGCATTATCACTGGTGCAGCCGTGCTTTGTGGCTGTCTTTCTGCCCAGGCTGCTAATTCTGACGTGCCGGCCAAATTACAGGAAACAACGTACCTGACAGAGGCACGTCCTGATCTGAATGCCAGATTCTACGCCTATCTATGTTCTGCATCTTGGTGCGGACCCTGCCGCGCCATCATGCCGCAAGTTGTGGCACAATATAAGGACATCAAGGCCGCCGGTGGCGAGGTCATCCTTGTCTGCTTCGATTTAGACACGCAGAAAGGAACTGAATATGTAAAGAAGTACAATGCCGCCTTCCCTGCCGTGATGGGTAACCTTCGCGCTGAAATGCAATCCGATTTGCCCGGATTTACGCCGCGCAGGGGGATTCCCAGCGTCATTTTTGTAAAACCCGATGGCACGCAGATTTACTCGGGCCACGGCCAGATGCTGCTGAAATGGCGGGAAATTACCGCCGCTAAGTAAGCTGATTGAGCATCTGAATACGAAAGGCGCCGCAGTCCCCAGACTGCGGCGCCTTTTCATGTTTATATGTGAAGAAATTGTGAATTAACTGGCAGCAACCACACCGTCGCGGATGATAAGGGTGCGGTTACCGCGAGCCGCAATAGCGGCATCATGCGTGACGGTAACGAGCGTTTTACCACCTTCGTCTGCCAGACTGAACAAGAGGTCAAGAATCTGCCCACCATTGCGAGAATCGAGATTACCGGTGGGTTCATCAGCAAAGATGATGGCCGGGTCATGAGCCAGAGCACGGGCAATGGCCACACGCTGTTGTTCACCGCCGGAAAGCTCATTCGGAAGGTGGTCCATGCGGTCTGCAAGGCCTACGCGTTCAAGAAGATGCTTAACTCGCTCGGTAGCTTCGCGCCCGGCAACGGCTGTAGCCAGTGATGCATTTTCCAGTGCTGTCAGTTCCGGCATGAGCATGTAGTTCTGGAAAATGAAGCCCATCATCTTATTGCGGAACAAGGCACGGCGGCGCAATGACAAGGCATAGATATCCGTTCCATCGATGATAACCTGCCCCTGCTGGGGCGGTTCCAGACCGGCGAGGGTATACATCAGTGTGGTCTTGCCTGCTCCACTCGGGCCACAGAGAAAAACCTTTTCGCCCTTCTTGATATGAAGGTCCAATCCATGCAGCACCTCTATCTGCTTCTTGCCAATACTGTAGGAACGATGAAGATTAAACGCCTGAATCATGAGCGGGAAAGTTCTATGTTATCAATAAGACGGACCTCTCCGAACCACGCGGCAACAGCCAGCAGGGCGAGTCTGTGTTCGTTTGTGACCTCATGCAAGGTTGTGGCATCCACCAGCTCAACATAATCACAACGGACACCGGGAACGGACTCCAGTTCGGACTTTACCCTGCTGCAGATAGAGGAAGCGGAAGCACCTGCCTCATAGTCACGAGATGCAGCGAGCAAGGATTTACGGATAATCGGAGCGGCAGCCCGATGCTCCGGCGAGAGGCGCACGTTACGGCTGGAAAGTGCAAGGCCATCATCCTCACGTACAATCTCAGCTCCGTGAATCATTACCGGAATATCCAGGTCTCTCACCATGCGGCGGAGAATAGCCAGCTGCTGGTAATCTTTCTTCCCGAAAATCGCATCCGTGGGTTGAACAAGATTGAATAGTTTGCTGACCACCAGGCACACGCCGGCAAAATGTCCGGGACGGCTCGCGCCACACAAAACAGTGGACAGGCTGGTTTCTTCCATCGTAATGGAACGGTCTGAACAATACATGGTATCCGGCGAGGGCATGAACACCACATCCACGCCGCATTTATCACAAAGCTCCAGGTCCTGAGCCGGAGTCTTGGGATACGTTGCCAAATCCCCGGCATTGTCAAACTGAACAGGATTAAGGAACACACTCGCCACAACGGCACCGTCTTCCCCCGCCAGTTCCCGGGCCTGAACGAGAAGCGAAGCATGCCCTGCATGCAAGGCCCCCATAGTGGGGACAAAGACAATACGCTTTCCCCGCAAGGGTGCCAGGATAGAACGCAACTCTTCCTTTGTATAGGCTGTCTGCATGTGTTCATTCTAACACAAGCATAGTTGCACTTCAACCCGTCATGACAGGGATAATCCCTACTCAGGCAGAATACTGCTCTTTTCTTGACTCCGCAGCTCCTAATCGCTATAATAAGCGCAGGTATTTACGCATGAACAAGCAACTGTACATTTACGATTGTCTGGCCGCTAAACTTCGCGCATCGGATGGCGTTTTCATGACAATCGGCTCTGGCGAGAAAAATACGTTTCGCGTAAAGATGAACACCGAACACGGCGGCTCGTTCGCCCAGCGTGATTCTGTGTGCCGTTTTTTTCCCCACGGCCGGATTTCCCAGTATTCGCTCAACGGCGTGCAATTGAAATCGGATGTGGTCATCAGGCCCGAAACCATGTACCTTTTTGTGCTGGAACAGGGCTGCTTTATCTGTTGGTACGGCAACGATGCTTCGCGCCCGGATTTCAGCCAGTACGACCCGAATGTATGGTTCCTCTATAATCCATCACGCGAAGAGTGGTACGGGCCTTATGCTCTGGCTGATTTACCGTTAGTCGCCCCCGAACTGCCGGACGATGTGCTGGCATCCTTTCAGGGGCTGGAGCACTGCGCATTCTACCTGAAGGATATTGTAGGCGTGGCAGACTTTGCCGGAAGCCGCGAGGCTGAATCTGCAGTTCCGGAACCAGCCACCCATGATGTGCAGGAAGCCTTGCGATGCCCCTGCTGCTGGGAGTTCTTCATGCCCGGAGACATACTCAGCATAGCAAGCCACCCGGAACTGATGGGAGATTCCATTCTTGGAGAAGATGCCATGCAGCGTTTTCAGCCGAAGTACCATTCCCCCAATGGATTGCCACTGGATTCAAAAGGCGTTCCCTGCAGTGAATATGCCTGCCCTCATTGCCACAGCAAGTTGCCACCCTTCTTCACGCAGACTCAGCAGCATATCATATCCCTTGTTGGTGTTACCGCTGCGGGCAAGAGTTACTATCTCATCTCCATGGTGCATGAGCTGGAAAGCATGTTCCCGAGGGATTTCGGTATGCCATTCAGAGATGCAGATCCCGAAACCAACGAACCTCTCAATGAAATGCGCATGCGCTTGTTTTCTGCCCAGACTCCGCAGGAAGCATACATTGCCAAAACGCAGATGCAGGGACGGCTCTACCACAAAGTGTGGCGGCAAGGCGTGTTTGCCAACATGCCCAGACCGTTCATCTATAATTTGAACAAAGGAGCAGAAACGCACTCCCTGGTCCTATACGACAACGCAGGTGAAGATTTTCAACCCGGTCGGGACAATGTACTCACCCCGGGAAGCCACCATCTCAGCGTGGCTTCCGCCATCCTTTTCCTATTCGACCCGACGGCAAACCCGGGATTCCGGCAGCTGCTGCAGGAAAGCAAGGACCCGCAGTTGAGGAACTCACTGTATCGACCGGGCCGCCAGGCTATGCTGCTGGCAGAATCAGAGATGAGACTCCGGACGCGACTGAATCTGCCACCATCAGAAAAACTAGATATTCCCCTTGCGGTCATCATCGGTAAAAGTGATACCTGGATACACCTGCTGGGCCCCGAGCCCCTGCTCCCAGCCTGCCGAAACGGCATGTTCATGACGGAGCACGTGAATGTCAACTCTACGAGACTGCGCCAGTTCATCTTCAACATTGCGCCTCATATCTGCACCAATGCCGAGGCCATATCTTCGAATGTAAGGTATTTTGCAGCCAGTGCTCTGGGTGAATCACCTGTGGAATTCAAGGATGAATCCAGCGGGTCAATGCTCATCGGGCCTGCGTCCGGTGAGGTGCATCCTGTGCGAGTAACGGAGCCCCTGCTCTGGGCACTGCATCATGTAGCCCCCTCTCTCATTCCCAGTTCGCAACACTGAATATGTCATTTCAGCTCATCTACACGAGCTCATTCCGCCTACTGGATTCCAGCGAATCCGGTTACGGTATTGTTGCGCGCTCTGAAAAACTTCCCAAGGCTCTCTGTGCCAAGTTGTCGGCCCTGAGTATATATCGTGAGCCACGGGGTGGATGCGCCCAGCAGGGACCACAGTTCAGTTATCATATACTCGACCATGCCGCAGCGGCTTGGCATGTATTATCCTGCGTTCAGCAGGCAGGTGCCGATTACAGTGGAAGAGGGTGCTACATCGCGCATCACCTCATTCTAAACCAGTCAGAAGTGCGACGGCTGGCAGATGATGCGGAGCACAGACCAACCCCTGCCGGATTAACGCTGGCTCTTCTGAAATGCGGATTCTGGATGAACCGCTGGCATGGAGAACCTGCCTATATCTCAGGTGAACCCAACATGACCTTCGATGACCTGCCGGATGCCGCTGCACAGCCTACCTGGAAACGCCTGACAGGACACAAAGCAAATGCGCGAGCCTTCTATACCAGCCCGTTTGAACGAGATTGTTTGATTACCATTGAGCCCGGAACCCATTCCAAGGATATACTCAGTCTGTTTCACGAGAGCGACTGGCTGACCCACGCACGCGGATGGGGTGTAACGTATACAACACTGGCAGATGAGGCAGACAGTTTTGCAGATACGCTTCGCATGGTGACGGTGCCAAGCTCTCCGCTCGTTCAACGAGCCATCAGAACAGGGCACCCGGTACTGAACATAGAACGTTCCCATAACATTCTTACCCAGGATTCGACACGAATTCCTCCGGTCAGCAATGCCTTGCCCCCCACGCATGAGCCGCACCACAAAGGTAGCATGATGAGTTCCCTGGCGCGTGCTGAGGCTGCTTATATTTACACGGAAGAACCTGACTGGCTGGTATATGATGTCAGGCCAGCACACCATTCCTTCGTTCCGGTGTGTGTGGCTGTGGCAGGATCTGCGGCATGTGTTGCTCTGGGTATTTGGCTTGCAGATGATTCACCTGATGCTGCACAGACGGCTACGGGGCTGACACATGCCGTTGGCAAAGAAACAGGGGCCCCTCCTCTCCGTACATTCACGGCACTGATAGAGTCGGAATACGCTCACGAGAACACGATAACCGTGCTCGATAAGTTACTGAGCATCGCAGAAAAAACACCGGAAGATGCCTTAATTATAGAATCGGCAGGAATCATCCGGAACGCCAGGCGGAATGAGGTCAGACACACTGCTGCAATCAAGCGATTATGCGAATGCTCTCGATTGCTCGGAATAAGTGATAAGCAGATGGTCTTGCTCTACCTGCACGAAGCGACACACAAAGTTGACCCACAGACCTGGCAGGAACAATTCAATGGGATGCAGCTGAAGGATTGGCTAGCGCTCAAGCAGAGCGAGCCTCAGATTCTGGGGCTGATGCAGACGCCAGAACTGAAACCCTACGCAATCGGCGCTGCAGCCACCACCCCGGAAACCACCATTCTTGCCACCGCCGATACACCTGGGTACGATGTCAGCAACGCTGCTGATTCTGCATCTGTTCCCAACCGGGTATCGCTCATTCCCAGCACTGCTGTAGCCGGTGCCGAATTACCCCAGATACTCGAAGAAATCATTCCCCTGCTTCCTGTGTCAATAGCCACTGGCACCTACGCCGTTTCTGCTTTTACCTCCGGCGGAGTCCTGAAAGGCGCCCAGCGGCTCAGTCTGAGCGAAAATGGCTACAGAATATATATTACACCCACTGAAACAGAAGGTGAGTTTCTTCTTAAACCGGAGCATAAGGAAGGGAAACCAACGGAAGTACCCGCTGCCCGATTCACGGTACGGGGTGGACGGCTGCACAGCGTACGTTGCGAAGGAGCAGAAGCCGTGGTGAGCTTCCCTGTTCCGACAAAATCTGACTTTTACACCAACGTTATTCTGGCAACGTCGTTTGGCATACCAGTTCCATCTGGTAAAGCCATTCCCCTGCCGCCTGTATCGAAAGTGAATCTGGAAGTGACACCCGACAAATTAGAAATCGTGACACCTTCTGACAGTCAGGGGGTGGCTCAGTTGAGATTGCATAAGCCAGCTCGCTTTCCGTGGGTTCTGGCAAAGGGGGATGTTGACCCGATTCACTTTTCCATCAATATACCGGTTCTTTCCGGACATAATAGTCTGGCATTGCTCAACCCCGTATTCGGAGCTTATGAATGGCAGGAGTCCACAGTAGTCGATGAAACAGAGAAACGCACAAGCGTGCTCTGTGAAATGGTGCGCAAACCGGATTTACCCGGACGTCTGGAACGCATGTTTGAGCTGGTGGCCAACACCCCCTGTTGCGGAGAAACCGCATCCGACAATAAAGAGCTGACCCTGGGAAACCTGTATTCTATCTGCTGCAGGCTTGGGAATGAAAAACTGACACGGGCAGAAAAGCGCCACCTGCAGAATTCCTATATCAAGTTATTTGCAGATAAGGCATTCAACAAAATCCTGCTGCAGATCATCACCAGGGAAACCGGCCTGTATCTTACCCCGGAAGAAGCAACGGCCAACAAATTCAAAGCCATCAAGCTGCGGAACAGTGTCAAGAAACAACTGGCCACACCTGCGGCCTGCGAACTTATCAGGAAGCGTATCTGCGATACATTTACGCGCAGCCTGTGCGCAGCTTACACCACAGAACAGCAAAAGCAGAAAGAGCACAAGGAACCAGCCCCGGTTCTCGTCCTCAAGGATATTACCATAGGTAATCATGTTGAACTTCTGTGGAGGTTTGAAATGAAACAGCAGCAGAAATGATTCATGGCAAGACGCAAACCAGATCCTGTTTTGCAGAAAGTGAGGGTCCTGGCTCGCTCAGGTCGCCGCAGAGAAGCTTCTGCTGTGCTTCAAGAGGCTGTTCAGGATAATCCGGCCAACACCAAGGCAAGGGAGGAATTAGCCCGTTACCTTATGGGTAAGCCTTTCAGCTTTGAGGAGGTTGACTACAGGGAGCTGCAACAATGTATAGCAGATTTCGTAAGCGCCCCGCAAAAATTGGGGTCGATGAAGAAACCCATGCTTCGGCGCTTGAAACACAGGTCAGTGTATCTGGAACGTGCATTGGAGCATCTGGTCACTGTATCAGAAAAAAAAGCACTCGGACAACTCCGTGCAGCCATAGCAAGGGAAATGCAACGCCGCCGCAAGCCCATCAGCAAGATTATCGTCTCCGGGGCGGCTGTTCTTAGTCTGCTGATGCTGGCGGGCGGCAGCTCATGGTACCTGTGGCAACGGGCAGAGTCAGCAGCAGATATTCTGACGTCTGCCGCAAACAATTTTCAACGGGAGCAGGCACAACGGCTGCTGCTCATTCACGACACCGGGCTGAACCGAACGGTCAGCAGACGCGCCAATGAACAGGCAGACCGTCTCCGCAATCTTATCCGCCAGTCGCAGAAAGAGGAAGAAGAGCTCGAAAACATACTCAGACCTATTGAAGCAGGAGTGCAGACTGTGGTCGGTCTGGGCGTCTATCTCCGAGCCCAGGTAGAAAAGAGGCTGAAAGCTCTGGGGCCCAGCGCTGAAAAACTACAGAATCGGTGGAAGCGACTCTGCCGCAAGGAAGAAAAGGCCCTTAACCAGCAAAGACTGGCACTGCTGCAGGAGCTCATGGCTCCCCTGCCCGAATGGCAGGGACTTCAGGATTCGCCGGATAAGGATGAGGAATGCCTGACCGCCCGCTTGAAAACACTCCAGCAGAGGGTTCTTATCTATAATGATGCAGCGGAATCATTACAAATACCGGAAGATATCATACGCAATGTGTACAGCGAAATCGATACGCATACGAAAATGCTGAAGGAAATCTCAGCGCTTCGACAGCTGCTCCAGCACCTTCCGTCTGTGCGTGTATACGAAAAATACCAACGGCTGCTCACTGAATTCACTCCCGGACAATACAGACCCTCCATAGATTTGATGAGCATCGTCCCCCTGCTCCCTTCGGAGGCAAGCGTGCGTGGGCTGATGCAGGAACATGGTCAGAATCTTCCCCCTGGATTACTATTATCAGCCAGAGATATCCTGGTGGAGGGGAAACCCTCCTTTTCGCCCAGCACACCAGCAACGCAAAAACAACTTCAACACATAGAAGAGTTGACAAGCAACTCGGCTCTGCGTACTTGCTTGTTTGAATTGACGAACACCGTAGAAGGACTGGAAGCCTATTCTGAAAAGCTCCCCGAACTCAAGTACGGAAGAGCCTGTTTCGAACGCTCATCGCTTGACCCGAACTACCGCCTGACAGACAAGAAAAAAGTTGAGTGGCAGAATCCGCTCTCCGTCGTAAGCCGGAAACTGGATCCCAGACCACTGTATAAAGCACTTGGGCTGGAGAACAGCGCACGTTTCATTGCTGAAATCAATCTTCCGAAAACAATTACACGCGTGCTTCATTATGAGCACCCGGATGTTCCCCCGCTGGCCAAAGCTTATGTGCTGCATCATCTCCTGCTGATAAATGACGCAGGGCAGCATCCCATTCTCAGCGGAATGCGGTACGCGCCGGAAATGCGGCAGGCTATTCAATCGTTTGAAAAACTCCGGGAAGAATGCCATATCAAGCTGAACGGGAGCTGCTGGTTGCAACGCACCCCAGCCCATGCAGAAGCAGAAAAGAAGTTTGCCAAATGGTTCCATAAGCATGCCAACATTGACTTTGCTGGTGAAGTGCGCAGGAATCTCAGCACGCTGATGGCGGTAACACCGCGTTTCTGCGGGTACATTAATGAACACGGTGATGCTGTTCTTTTTGAGCCGGTACAGGAAGGAAAGCTGGTGTGGTATCTTTCCCACGATGCCATGACCGCTTCTGCATGGGGCAAGCCCCTGCAGACACCTGCAAAGCTCTCTCCTGTTTTCACTATGGAAAAATAGCGATATGCTCGTAGCGTTACTTTCAGATATCCACGACCACACAACCCACTTGCTGCTTGCGCTGCATGCAGCAAGGGAGGAAGGCTGCACCCACCTCCTGTTCATGGGGGATATGGCAGGATTCAGCACATTCCGTACCATGAGGGATAATTGGGAGTATCCCATGGAGCTGGTGTTTGGTAACAATGAATTCGAGAAACACGCTTTCTGCCGTGCAGCAGAAAAATGGAGCCAAACCCAGTTGCATGGTGATGCCGCCGATATTGTATTGAATAGTAGGCGGATATTCTTTACGCACCTACCATGGACCGCAACCCGCGCAGCTGAAAGCGGGCATTATGATGCTGTATTTTTCGGCCATACGCATGAAGCTGAGATACAGCAGGTGAATGAAACTCTGTTTGTCAATCCCGGTGAAGTCTATGGGCGGCAAAGCAAGCCAAGCATCGGGGTGTACGACACTATTACTAATACTGCAAAGATTGTCTGCATCTGATGAATTATCTCCTTTACAATTTGTCTGAAATTTCACCAGATTCCATTGATTTATCCGTTTTATCAACTGCTGAACGCATGGAAGCAGACAGACGAGGAGGGCATTACGCCAAGGTTCGTGCCTTGCTGAGACACGAAATTGCCCACCGGACCGGGTTGGCGCCAGCGTCCATCATGTTCAGCTATGGGCCACACGGTAAACCACACTGTGAAAAACAGCAGTTCAACCTGAGCCATTCCGGGGATATGCTATGCCTGGCGTTTCATGATGCAGCAATCGGTGTCGATATAGAACGAGTCAGACCCAGGAACATACAGGCACTGGGAAAACGTATCATGGCACCAGAACAATACACAGCCTTTTGCGACAGAGGTTGCCAGGAAAAAGAGTTCTTCGTCTGCTGGTGTGTCGCAGAAGCTCTGGTAAAACACGCCGGGGATACCATGTGGAATGCCAGCAAATATCCTTTCCTATACAGAAGCGGGCACATCGAATGTCTTTTCGCCCCTGCACCTGTCGTCCATCTCTTTATTCCTGCTCCGGGGTATTGCGGAGCAATTGCCTACACCCCCAGCTGATTCAACATATATGCCATTACATATTCAACTGACTGTTACTCTGATTATCGGCAGCATCACATTCTGCTTTGCCCTTGCAGTAGCCGGTAGCATCATCCAGCGGAAAGCGGGAACTTTACCACCAGTGCCTTTATTTCCGGGCAGTCAATTCCCGGATTTGTATTCTCAATTCTACACAGCTTTCTTCATTATACTCTTTGGTGTGGGCTCTGTGCAATCCTGCATGGCGGGAGCAAGCGATAACGCCAGCGGGCTTGATGCCATGGAGCTCATTTACAGCGGAGTCATACAGACGGCGCTTTATCTACCCTTGGTCATCATATACTTGTTGCAGCCAGGAAGACAAATGCCACCCGTGCCTTTTGTCAGAAAATTCAAGTGGCTGTTTGTAGCTCTGCTGGCAGTCACTGTGCCGGCACAACTCATGGAAATGCTGGGTATTACCCGTTACATAGTGGAACTCACCGGCTGTCCGGAACACCAGGACGTTGTTCAGACACTCTCAAAAGGCTCACCGGAGGTTAAAGCCGTCATGGCTTTCATGGCGGTCATCGTTGCTCCCATCACAGAAGAATGCTGTTTCAGAGGGCTTGTTTACAACATTCTGAAGCAGAAAAGCTGTCCATGGGCGGCAGCGATAGCGTCATCCATTCTTTTCAGTGCTGTTCATGCTTCCTTGGCACAATTCGTTCCGCTCTTGCTTTTTGCTCTGGTTCAGTGCTATCTGTACGAAAAATCACGTTCCCTTGCTTATCCCATCATTCTGCACATGTTGTTTAACGGATTAAGCTGCCTTGTCATCCTTTCCATGTAAAACAGCTTATGACTACCCGTTTATCACAGTTAGGGGAAAATGCCATACTTCAGCGTATTCTGGAGCAACGGACCGTCAATGAGACTCTCCTTGTGGGGCCTGGTGATGATTGTGCTGTTGTTTCCCGTAATGAGGAATGGGATACTCTGCTGAAAACAGATGTAGTGGTGGAAAATCTTCACTTCACTCCGGATACAATGCCGGAGCGAATCGGACGCAAAGCGCTTGCCCGTGCGGTGTCTGATATTGCGGCCATGGGCGGAATTCCTGAACACGCGCTGATTACCGTCCTGTGTCATCACTCCCGCTCTGTCGAATTGCTGGAAGGCATTTACCGCGGACTTCATACTCTCGCTACTCAATTCGGCATTTCTCTGGCCGGTGGAGAAACGTCCGGACTGCCTTATGACGGCTTAGTCATCAATGTGGCTCTGACCGGAAAGGTTGAACGTGGGCAGGCAATCCTGCGGTCCGGTGGTTCCCCTGGTGACCAGCTTTTCGTTTCAGGCGTCCTGGGCGGCTCTTTCCCCACGGAATGGCATCTTGACTTCGAACCACGCGTCGAGCTCGCCAGAGGGCTTCTGAAGGCCGGTATCCGCCCTTCTGCCATGATGGACCTTTCCGACGGTCTTGGCACCGATTTACCCCGTCTGGCTGCAGCTTCGGGGTGCGGTTTTGTAATCGATGAAGAATCACTTCCCTGCAGACCTGGTTTTTCTGTCGCAGATGCTGTTTCACACGGTGAGGACTACGAATTACTGCTCGCACTGCCGCCTATGCAGGCTTGCAAACTCGCAAACTCCCCATTTGCAAGCACATTGCATAACATCGGTCGTTTGACCTGTAATCAGGTCTCCAAACTCGGTAACGGATGGCAGCATTTTTCATCCTAAAAGCCTTGAATATAGACGTTAGTAAACCTGATTCCGGTGCAGGTTTACTAAACTCCCGGAGATATTTTAATAAATACAAATCTTTCGTGTTGTGTTTATTGCGAATTTTAGTCACCTCGTTCTACAAGCGCAGATGCAGCTGAACATGGTCGGCGCAAAAATATCAGGAAAAATTAAATATTTTCTCCCTCTGCAGACAAAAAAAAATTTCCCTGTGGAACCCGCATGGAACACCGCTTTGCGGGTGGAATGAAGTTGTGCATGCGGAAAAAAAACTTTTTCTGAACTGAATGTCGTGGCATATTGCACCCCGCACCCCACAGAGGGGGGATGCAACAACGAAGAAACCTACGAAACCAGACGGAAACAAAAAGGATGGAAAAAACGCAACAGGAGTATGAGACTTTGTGGACGCAGATCCTGGATGATATGCGAACCCAGGGTCAGGCGGGTGGATATGCCAGCGATTTTGTTTCCAAGCTTCGCCTGATTAAGGATACGGGTACAAAGCTTATCATCGAGTATCCGGCAGATATGCTCTTTTACTGGCTGGAAATGAACTATATCGATAGCATTGCCAGTGCAGTGTCCCGTGTCGTCAAGGGCAATCGTGAATTGGAATATATAGAAGCCGGCAGCCAGGCAGAGGTATGCCCTGAGACCATCGTGCCGGTACAGGAAGAGACCAAGGCCTACACTCCGGCGACACCAGCCCGACGCAACAATCAGCGCAACAGCGCAAAGAAGATGCAGACATACCTGAACGCCGATTACACGTTCGAGAATTATGTCGTTGGCTCCAACAATCAGCTTGCCTACACAGCAGCCCAGGCACTTGTCAACTCACCAGAGCGCATTTTCAACCCGCTCTTTATCTACGGCGATTCAGGTATGGGTAAAACGCATCTTATGCATGCCATTGGAAATGCCCTGAAGGCTCGCAACGAAGATATCCGAGTGCTGTATGTGACAAGTGAGCAATTCACCAATTCCTATATTGAGGCAATTCGCAAGCGTGGAGACGCGCTGGAAACATTCCGCAAAAAGTACCGCAAAGTGGACGTATTGCTGATTGACGATGTGCAATTCATGGCTCGCGCCGACAAAACGCAGGAAGAATTCTTCCACACATTCAATGCGCTTTTCGAAAGCGGCAAACAAATTGTGCTTTCTGCAGATTGCCCTGCCTCCCGCATCACTAAGATGGATGACCGTCTGATAACCCGCTTTTCCCAGGGTATGACCGTTCAGCTCACGGCTCCCTGCTATGAAATGCGCATGGCCATCCTCCGCCAGAAGATGCTGCGTTGGAAAACAAATCTGCTGAGCAACGAAGTCATCGAATTCCTGGCTCGCAACATCACTCAGTCGGTTCGCGCTCTTGAAGGGGCTTTAGTACGAACAAGTGCTATCGCATCGTTCAGCAACTGCTGTCCTACCATCGCATCTCTGCGTACCAACCTTGCAGATATGATGACTCAGCAGGCCAGCACCGGTATCTCCATTGCTGATATCAAGCAGAGAGTCGCCAATGAGTTCGGTATTCGTGTTGAAGACCTCGACAGCCGTCGCCGACTCGCCTCCCTTGCACATCCGCGCCAGGTGGCCATGTTCCTAGCGCGCCGCCATACCTCCTGCTCTCTTCAGGATATCGGTGCAGCTTTCGGTCGCGACCACTCCACTGTTCTGCATGCATTGCGCAACGTGGAATCCAAGTTGGAAACAGATGCCCCCCTGCGCAATATGGTTGAACAGTTTGCTGAAGCATTTGCTTAATATACCGCTCTTTACACTTTATTATATATAAGAGGGGGCCATAACTCAGGTTATGCCCCCTTATTTTTGCGAGTTAATCAATATAACTCCTATTAAAAAAGTATCTTTTATCTTGACTAACGTTATATGGTTATAATAGAATAGGCTCACGCCTATGATGAGAATCTCTACAAAGGGCCGATACGCCCTACGCATTATGCTGGATCTGGCTCAGCACATGGAAGAAAGTCCCGTTGCTCTTCGTGAGATATCGGAGCGCCAGAGTATTACCCCAAAATACATGGAAAGTATCATGACCCTGCTCCTGCGTGATAATCTGGTGCAGAGTATTCGCGGAAAGTCAGGCGGTTACTGTCTGACAAGAGAACCATTCCAGTACACTCTCTACGAGATACTGAGTACTGCAGAAGGCGGTCTTGCTCCCGTACATTGCCTTGCTATGGATGAGAATGACTGTCCCATTCGCCAGACCTGTCTCACCATTCCGGTGTGGGAAGGGCTGCACAAGGTCATAGAGGATTACTTGTCCGGAATATCGCTCCAGACCCTTATTGACCAAGGTTCCACCTGTGTTTAACGATGAATACCACAATACACTCCCTTTTTGTGACGCCCGCTATTGTCTGCTCAATGGCGGCGTCTTGTGTTATGGCGACCGAAATTAATGCCGTTGACTACGGAGTAGTCCCTGGAGGCAAGGATAACGGAGCCGCCATGTTGAAGCTCATCCAGGCGGCCCGCACCCAAGGGGTAAGCCGCATTAACTTTGCTCCGGGCGAATACCATTTCCATGCGGAAAGCGCCCTGCCCATGCAGCTTTTCATTTCGAATCACGACCAGCAGGATGTGCACCCCGTGGGTGTCCCGCTGGTCAATCTCAAGAACGTGGAACTGCGCGGCAAGAAAACGCAATTCATTTTCCACGGCAAAATGCTGCCTTTTGTACTGATGGATTGCGAAGGAATCACCATCAGGAACATCAGCATTGATGCAGCAGAACCATTCTCTTCCGAGGGCCGCATCGTGGAAATCAAGGATGGCAAGACCACGCTTAAGCTCAGTCCTGCCAGCCGCTACACGGTAGAGGGCGGCAAGTTCCTGCTCACCAACAACGGCCGCAAGGAGCAGATTCAGTGCATACTTGCCTTCATGCCCGATGGACGCATGGTGCCCACCGGCAAATCCGGAGACATGGGCTGGGGTGCCGCAGCCGAGCAGCTGCCCGGCAATCGCGTGCGCTTCGCAGAGGACGCCAGCAGGAAGGGGCTCGCTGTGGGCCAGACGCTCGTGTTGCGCAGCTACTACCGCCCGCATCCCGGCATGCTGCTTTACCGCGCCAAGAACACCACACTGAAGAACGTGGTATTCCATGACAGCCAGGGTATGGCCCTCGTTGCCCAGCGTAGCGAGAACATAACCATCCGCGGCGGTGGCTGCATCCGCGCCAAAGGCCGTATGCACACCACGGCGGCAGACGCCACCCACTTCTCTAACTGCCGTGGTCACATCAGCGTGCAGGGCGCGACCTACGAAGCCATGATGGACGATGCCATCAATGTGCACGCCACCTGTCTCGGCATTACGGAGGTGGAATCTCCCCGCACTTTCATCGCACGCTACATGCACGGCCAGGCCTATGGCTTCGAGGTCATGAAACCCGGCGAGCAGCTGCAGTTCATCCACGGCCCCACACTAGAGCTCAATCCGCAGCTCCGCAAGGTGGAGAAAGTGGAGGTCATCGACCCGCGACATGTGCGTGTGACGCTAACTGAGGATATTCCTGCCGGCATCGGTGTAGGCGATGCCATTGAAAACGCTGACTGGCACCCCAGCGTGGATTTCAGTCACAACACCGTACGCCACAACCGCGCTCGCGGGGCTCTCTTCACCACGCCGAAACCTGTTCGCGTCATCGGCAACCACTTCGACCACACCCACGGCTCCGCCATTCTGCTGGCGGGTGATGCCCAGGGGTGGTATGAAAGCGGCGCTTGCCAGGATGTTCTCATCAAGGATAATGTGTTCCGGCACGGTCTCACCGGGCTTTATCAGTTCACTGATGCGATTATCGCCATCTGCCCCGAGGTGCGCAAACCCGGAGAGCAGAAGCTGCGCTACCACCGCAATGTACGTATCAAGGGCAACCAGTTCATCACCCACCGGGTGCCCCTGCTCTCAGCCATCTCGGCCGAGGATGTAACCTTTACAGGAAACAAAGTGCTGTATCGCGATATTTATCCTGCCCAGTCCGACGGGCGTCCTTACCTGCTGAAAGACGCCTGCGGAACCATGAAGCTGCAGAAAATCAAGTAAATGCGATACTTCATCGCCATCAACCTCATCATCTGCGCCGGGATTGGCTATGTTCTTTTGAACGCCAATCCCGGCGAATCCTGTAATGCCGAAGGCATCATACTGCTCCAATATTCCTTCCCGTACTTCGCCACAGCATACACACTGCTGATGCTTTTTGGCTTCGGGCGCAGGTCATCCCTGCTCTCGCTGCTCGCTGGAGCGGCCCTCTGGTTCCCCCTGGCTGTGGCATGGGGCAGTATCTGCGGACATGAGAGCTACTCCTGGCTACCTCTGCCGCTGTCGTTTCTCGTTCTGCCACCGCTCGGCATGGCCTATGCCTACTCCAGCCGGAACTGGGATTACATCCTCTGCATTGCCTATCTCCTCGGTTTGATACCCGCCCTTTTTCTGCTGCGATGAATCCTGTGCGGCTCCGATACGAGAGTGGTGTGCCTGTCGCTGTGCGCCTGGCAGTAGTTGTAGTCTTCATCATCAGTATCAGCCTGTTCTGGCTCAGCATCTCCTGCCAATGGGAAATAGCAACAGCCATCTTCCTGGGAGCTCAGGTTATCGTCTGGTTCGCCGCTATCTTCCTGACCAGTCTGCTTCCTATCCTCGGCAGATGCTCCTTGCGTATGGAGGGAGATACCCTCGTCATTGAAAAGTCAGTTCTCTGTATCTGCTGGCGCCGATTCAGTATTCCGCGTAACCAGCTTTCCGTTACCTGTAACACACGTACCGAAATTCGTGGAGCCTTCCTCAGCTCTCGCCACACCATCCAGGTATTCATCCCGGCTATCCGCACGCCACAGGGGCTTATTCGTCTGCCGCAGATTCATCGCAAAGAGGATGCCGAGCGTATCATGAAGCTGCTGCAGGAGCTTCTTGGGACATGATTCTCTACCATATTGCCGTCATTGTGGTCGATTGGGCTTGAAAATTCGAGAAATTGGGTGTATAAGGCGCGCATGTCAACGCACGTACGCACACGCTTTGCTCCGTCGCCCACCGGATATCTGCACATCGGTGGTGCTCGTACCGCTCTGTTCAATTACCTTTTCACCCGCAAGATGGGTGGCACTTTCGTGCTGCGCATTGAAGACACCGACCAGGAACGCCACGTGGAAGACGCCATGAAGGCTATCTTCACCGGCATGAGCTGGCTGGGGTTGGACTGGGATGAAGGCGAAGGCAAGGGCGGCGAGTTTGCACCCTACTTCCAGAGCCAGCGCAAGGATATCTACGACCGCTATTTCCAGAAGCTCGTGGACATGGGACGTGTGTATGAATGCCCCGCCCCCAACAAGCGCGACAAGAACGGCGATGAAATCCCCGGTACCAGCGAGGGTACCGTGTGGCGTTTCCGTTTCAAGCGCGAAGGCGTGATGACCCTGCACGATATGGTGTGCGGCGATATCTCTGTGGACTACAACAACGTGGACATCAATCCGGACATGGTGGTGAAGCGTACGGACGGTTCCTACATCTTCCACCTGGTGAACGTGGTGGACGACATCGAGATGAAGATTACCCACGTGATCCGCGGTGAGGACCACATCATGAACACTTTCAAGCACCTGCAGCTTTTCGATGCTTTCGGCGTGGAGCCGCCGGTGTATGCCCACATTCCGCTGATTCAGAACCCCGATGGTTCCAAGATGAGCAAGCGTGACGTAGGCGCCCAGCTCGGCAATTACCCGGAGGAAGGCTTCCTGCCCGATGCCGTGGTGAACTTCATCGCTCTGCTCGGCTGGAGTCCCAAGAGCGATGACGAGGTGTTCACCAAGGACGAGCTCATCAACCTCTTCTCCCTGGAGAATGTGAACCGCGCTGCCGCCAAGTTCGACATCACCAAGTGCAAGTGGATGAACCAGCAGCACATCATGCGGCTGGCTCCGGAGAAGTTCGTGGAGCTTGCCATACCCTTCTGCACCAAGGCCGGTCTGGAGGATACGCCCCAGCTGCGCGAAGTGCTGCCCTCTGTGCAGACCAAGGTGCAGCTGCTCAGCGAGACTCCCGCCTGGGTGAAGTGGGTTCAGGTGCTTGAGTACGAGGAGGAATCCATGGCCAAGCTCCAGGAGAACGCCCGCGAGATGCTCGCACTGCTCACAGAAGAATTCAAGGGTATTGAGGACTGGAGCGGCGAAGCCGCTTTCCAGCTCATCAAGCCGCTGGCCAAGGCCAATGGCGTGAAGGTGGGCGCTATGATGTTCCCGCTGCGCATGGCCCTTACCGGCTGCCACGCCGGCCCCGGCATCGATGTGGTCATGCAGTCGCTTGGCCGCGATGAAGTGCTGCGCCGCATCGAGATTTTCCCCTGCTGATTCCATTCAGTCCGCCCATGCGCACCATCGATTTCGATTACCACCTGCCGGAAGAGCTGATTGCCGACCGTCCGCTGGCGGATCGCGCCGCCAGCCGCATGCTGGTGGTTCACCGCGATACCGGGCTCATCGAGCATCGCCATTTCCACGACATCAAGGAATATGTGCAGCCTGGTGACCACTTTGTACTCAACAACACCAAAGTGGTACCTGCCCGCTATTTCAGTAACGATGGCGGAATCGAACTGGTGCGCGCCGGGCTGGCGCAGGAACTTGTGTGGAAATGCCTGGTGCGCCCCGGCAAGAAGATGAAGGTAGGTCGCACGGTGCAGGTGGGCGATGCCACCGGCACCGTGGAAAGCATCGATGATGAAGGCTACCGCTATATCCGCTGGGATAAATTCGTGGACCCGGAGGTTTACGGACGTCTGGCGCTGCCGCACTACATGAACCGCGAGAGCGAACCTGCCGATAAAGAGCGCTACCAGACGGTATATGCCGAGCACGAAGGCGCTATTGCCGCCCCCACGGCAGGTCTGCACTTCACACCGGAAATTCTCGAATCCCTGCCGCACAGCTTCGTGACTCTGCATGTGGGAGTAGGCACCTTCCGCCCCGTAAAGGTGGAAAATGTAGCAGACCACCACATGCACCGCGAAAGTTTCGTGATGCCGCAGGATACGGCAGATGCCATAGCCGCAGCCAGGCGCGTGGTAGCCGTGGGCACCACCAGTGTACGCGTGCTGGAGACTCTGGCCACGCGCCACGGCACCCCCCTGCCCGCCACTTCCGGAGATACAGATATCTTCATCTACCCCGGCTATGACTTCAAAACTGTGGGCGCCCTGCTCACCAACTTCCACCTGCCGCAGAGTACGCTCATCATGCTGGTGTGCGCCTTTGCCGGTAAGGAGTTGATTATGGAAGCTTACCGTCAGGCGGTTGAGAAACGTTACCGTTTCTTCTCCTATGGCGACTGCATGCTCATTGTGTAAATGACCAATCCTCTTGCCAGACTCTACAACTTCCGCGGCAACCTCAGCCGCCGCGATTTCCTTGTATACTGGCTCTGGGTCTATCTCACTCCTAAAGTATGGCCCTTTATCGGAGGCCTTATCAACTACCTTGTTTTCGGGGCAGATATCAAACCCATTGAATTAGCAGGCGGGGTGTTGTTCACCTCCTCGGTACATCTTCTGCTCATGTCATTCTTTCTGGGTGCTATCTGGCGCCGTATGAATGATATCGGTTTCTCTATCTGGCCAAAACTCATTATCTGCATCCTGCCAGCCCTCTTTCTGCCACCTTTCGGCTGGTGTCTCCAGTTGCTTCTTCTGTTGCTGCCAAGCCGCAGAAAGTAAAAACGCTGCCAGTTGCCCGGCAGCGTTAATTTTGTTAAGCCCTGCGTCTGCGTCTTGTCGCCAATCCGGCCAGAGCCAACAAGCCAAGAGCACTGGTGGAAGGCTCGGGGATATGATAATTCATGATGAATATGATGGAGCCGACATTTTCGCCGGTGACATAGGTTCCGGTCAGTAATTGAGGTGTATCTCCCTGCTCAACCTGAGCCTGGCCGGTAATCAACATCTGAGTATCCACTGTCACACCGGTCGCAAAGCTCAGTTGCACGGCATCGTACTGACTGAAATCGTATCCATCAAAATGCACCATCAGACTCTCGCCGGTAATGGTAAGATTACCCTGCAGCATATCCGTGGATATATCCAGCAGTCTGAGACCGGGGCCGAAGGTGTATGATTTATCGCTCCCCGTGAGATTCAGAGTCAGAGCACTGTCCGTAGTCGTAGAAGCACCGGTGGCTGCATTTGTACCCTCCATCAGGTGCAGCCCGACATTAGAGACATCCACAGTGGCAGCTGTTGCCGAGGCGTGCAAGGCCAGGGTAGTGTCTGCTGCCAGTGCGACGTTCTGTAATTTCAGTGTCGTCGCATTATACAATTCCACAAGGGCATTGCTGATTGTTGTATGTTTTACACCACTCACAACAGCGGTATTCTCCAGTCTCTGCTCTGAACCTGTTTCACCTGCCGCGATATTTGTCTGCGACTCATCTGTCCCGTCTTCCTTAATAACAGGTTCCCAGGCCAGGGTGCTGCCGCCGCTGATTGTAGCCGCACGACTTCCATCCTTGCTCGTGATATTCACACCCTCTTTCTGAGTATAGACAAAGCCGTCTTTTTCCATTCCGCCGGCTATGCGCAACGCAGAAGCTGCATTGACTGATACATCACCGGATACATCTGCGGTGCCGGATAAAAGTACACCGGCATCACCTTCGCCGTAAATGCCGTTGCCTCCGATATTCACATTAGCTGCAGTATCCGAAGAGATGATATTACCGGAAAGCTGGAGAATACCGGTAGATGATCTTATACTGTCGTCTCCTTTTGAGTTAGTCGAGATATAATATCGTTGAGATGAAAGATTGATATCTCCATTTTCCAGATATATATCACAAGCATAGTTGGAAATGACATCCAGCGAAGTGCCCAATGTAGTGCCGTCTCCAAGAACAATCTGGAGGTTCGCTGATGCATCACTGCCGCCGGCATACAAGCAGCTGGAGTTACGAACCTCGATAACGCCAGTACCTTCGGTCGGCGCTTTGATGATGGCATCTTCATTTGCATTGCTGCCATACAGTAACAACACAGCACCATTGTTCAGGGAAACCGAAGAGCTGCCATTAGCAAAAGACAATCCCGCTTTGGTCGCTACATTGGCACCGTTAACGGTCATCTTCGAATCACCGGCAAGTTCAATCGTTCTGAAATAAGCGGTACCGCTTCCTTCAATTGCCAGACTGCCACCATTGATAGAATACTGAGAGGAACTATCCTGCAATATCGTTTTGGAGCTGGCAAGGCTGATGGAATTAGTTCCGGTCAGCACCTTATTCGAACCATAAGAAGTTTTCAGGCGATAGTTACCGGAAAGCTCAAGTACGGAATCATTGCCGAGATGCAGCAAATCAATGGTTTCGGCTTCTGATAACTTCATCGCCAGCGTTCCGTTCTGCACGCTGTGGCGGCCACCATTCAGATTTATATCATTCAACTCAAGACGACCGTTCGTTACGTCGATGCGAGATGTTGTAAGCAGCGCATCGATAATTGTAGTGCCTTCTCCACTCTGCGAGACGGAACCCACGTTGATAGAATCGCCTGTGAGATGATAGGTATCCTCATCATTCTCAAAATACATATCAGCACCAATGACGGAACCCGATACGACAACATCAGGGTTAGCACCATCGCGGAACAGCAGGTTGGAATTGGAGTTGGGGGTACCTGCTGTAGCAAAGGCAGATGCGCTCCAGCCGTTATTCTCCTGTGTGCCATTCCAGATGAAAGCATTGGCAGAGAATGTCACCATCAGATTGCCTGCGTCATTGCAGGAGAACATGGCTTTCATGGCGCCAAGGTTGGCACCGCTCAAACTCGAAAGCACGCCAGACCAGTCACCGGTTGCCAGAGTGTAGCTCTTGTCCACAAAATCACCGTTGACATTCAGGAACGAAATGGTTGCACCGCCGGAATTGGTCAATGAACCACCCAGGGTAAGAAGTGCGCTATCTGCTGATAATGTATCAGCATCAAACTGGAATGAGCCACCACTGAGAGTCAGCTTGGCGGCATTCAGCGTACCACCGGCAGCCTGTACATTCAGCACATTACCTGCTGACAATTCATAGGTATGATTGCCCATATTCAGTGTGCTGTCTGCTCCCAGTGTCAAGCCACCGAAAATCTGCAGCGATGCAGCGTCGGAAAGGTCAAGAGTCCCCCCACCGGTAACAGCCACATTCTGGAATACCACAGAGCTTCCATTGAAGGTCTGCGTGCCACAGCCGGCATATTCCAGATTCAGACCATTCAGGTTATTGCCTGCAACGGTACCGGAAAATGTATAATTATCATTTCCTGTTATAATCAGCGACTTACGTGCAGAAGAACCATGTGCGGAAGAAGTGTTCGCATTCCAGGGAGCTCCACCAGCCAGCAGGTGACTATAAGTGTCGCCGTTCAGACCTTTCACATGTGCATTGGATGCACTGATTGCCAGAGAGGCAACGGATGAGGCTGAGTACCCATCCAGATTGATGACAGCTCCAGAAACGGCCTTATCACCAGCGATTTCGAGATAAGCCTGATGTGTGCGACCTGTGTTCTGATAATTACGATTAAATGAGATGTTGCCGTTATATTCACCATTCCCACCGATAACAACACGGGCTGTGGACGAATGGTTGGTATCAGAGTTCCAGACCAGATTACCATTGCCAGTCAGGGAATCTATTCTCCAGATGGTGTTCCAATGCTGTTCATCCAGGGTCAAAGTCTTACCATCTGCAATATTGATGTGATTAAACAGCTTGCGCATGTCAGTGCTGCCCTGCGAACTAAAGAATTTGGCATTGGATGCAATGTTGATTGTACCGCCAATGGCCTGGGTATAGGACGAATCAAAATGCAACTCACTGGCCGAGAAATTGATTGTTCCACCATCCACGTTGTTGTTCATCCCGGTTAAGTGCCATTTTGTGCCCGTTACGTTTGCCGCCCCTCCAGCATCAACGGTAAAGGAACCTGTCAGGGTCACATTATGGTCACCAGCATTTCCGGTTGTCATCGTCGCATCATCTGCCAGCTGAATATTGCCATGCATCGTGCGGGATCTGTAACCATCATGATTCCAGGTATTCAGGTTAAGCGTAGCGCCTTTCTCCACCCGGGTAACACCTATACCAGACAGTGCATTATCGACACGGGTATACAAGGTTCCCTCTTTGAGGATTAAAAGATTCCACTCATTATCTGCAGATTCAAGGGTAAAAGCACCACTACCAATCTTTTCGGCTGTATCAAGTCGCATGCTGCCATATTGGACCTTTTCCTCCTGCAAGTTAAAGATAAGCTTACCACCTTCACCGCTGCTCAATAAGCCACCGGCATTCACCTGCAGGTTCTTCAAACTCTGCGTGGTGCTGCCAACATCAAGCACGCCGCCCTGATTCACAGTCACGGAAGAGGCTCCGGTTAGCGCGTTATCCTCGGAGAAGGTGAATGTTGCGGAGCCCGCACCACCGCTGCTGCCATCCTTTACTGTTACAGCACCGGTGAACTGGGACTGCGCGGCCAGCACCACTTCACCGCCTTTCGTACCTTTCGCATCCACAATCAATGCATTAGAACCAGTAATTGCTGCATTATTACTTAATCCGAGACTACCCACAAAACCGCCCAGTTGATAAGCCGATGTAGAGCCCACCTTGATGATCCCGGCATAATCGGTTTTACCTGCAGCGGAAAGAGATAAGCGGGCGTTTTCACTCATATCAATTTCGCTGCCGGTATAATAATCCAGCAGTAGAGCACCTGAGGATTCGGGAACAAGCTTTGCGCTGATGCTCTGCACTGATTCACGAAGCATAAGCCCCTTGCCGTAATCCAGATTCACTTTGGCATTGCCAATAGCCTCGCTTGTGGCATCCAGTGCAACCTGGCCATTCATGGAAATAGTGCCCGTCAGGGAGTTGCTGCTGTTGACCAGGCGCACCACACCGGTCTCGCCATCGCGGCCCAGCACCAGATTATCTGCCTCAACCTTAGCAAGCACCTCGAGTGTGCCGCCGCCACCGCCAAGCCTGGGATTGCGGACAGTTTCAGTTTCTGCTCCATATTGAACAGTCTTACCGGACATCGCACCGAGTATAAGGTTTGATTCCGACAAATCGACCGCAGACTCGATACTGTTGCCGAGCACAAGCAGCCCGGAAGATCTGGAACTATCAACCACAGAAAGGAGGTTCTCAGCGGTCATCCCGGCATGTACCGTCATGGTCGTTCCCTCGGCCAGCTGCCACCCGGCGCCACTGCCCAGAGCGGTCACGTCATCGGCAATAAGATGCCCGTGCAGCAATTCCTTGGTGCCAGTGAACGTATTATTGCCGGTCAAGGTAAATGTGCCGTCTGCTGTATCGACAGTCATATTACCGGTACCGGAGATATTGCCGGCGTAGGTCAAATTGGAAGTGGTTCCATCAGAGAAATCAATCTGCATGGTACCGTTCAACACGGTATCTCCCTTGTGACCATAGAAATCAGCAATGGCGTAGGTATCCTCCAGCTTATAGCCGCCTTCAATGTATTCATAGCGGTTCTGCACCCCTTCACGCATGGTGTAGGTGCCGCCTTCGTTCACGGTCACCGTGCCGGTAAGACGCGCATGGCTCCCCAGTTCAAAACCTGCGCCATCCTGAACCTCGACATTCATGCGGGCATCGGCATAATGCCAGTCATTATCATGGTTCCATGGCTTATTGGTGCCAGCCAGGTTGCTGGCGGCGTGTTCCGTTCTTGTACCGGTCAGAACTACCGAACCGGAGTCCACAGATAACCCACTGCCGGCATTCTGAAGATTGGTATGGATGCTATGCAGGGTCCAGGTATTATCCCCGGCATAATGAACTTTCAGCGCAGCGTCCTCGGTATCGCGGAACGAGCCGAGGAATGTGCCGCCAGATGTGAAGGTTACATCAGAAGCGGTGCCGGACTTGTAGTTGGCTATGATGGCATCCTGAGTAAGAGCCTTCATGCTGAAGTTACCCTCTGCCCCCTCGGTCCAGCTGTGACCATGGAAATCCAGGGTGCCGCCGCCGTTGCCAAAAGTGAAATCACGTTTGATCTGGGAAATGCCGCCCTCCAGCACCACGGTAGAGCCGTTGTTCGCCAGAACATTGTAGGCAGCATAACCGTTCTTCTGATTCAGGTAGGTCTTCCCCTTGCCACCCAGATTCAGCAGGATATCGTTGTTCCCGGTGCCTGTCACGTGCAGATTACCATCCCCGATTTTGCGAACCTCTCGGGTCTTATCGGTGCTGGTCAGCTCAAGATACACATCAACACCATCGCCAATGATATAGCCGGCAGAATCCAGATATCCTGTCCCGGTCACGGTATACTGTGCAGAATCCTGATTGCCTTTTCTGAATTCAGTATAGCCAATACCTAAGTCAAGATTGCCCTGTAAGACAATCTCATAGTCCGAGCGGTCTTTGGCCTGGAATACAAGATTATCCGTCATGAACAAGTCGGCATAATCCAGTTTTCCTGCGGTAGAATTATTCTGAGAAGCATTGAGGTAATTCTGAGTCCGGGCGTACCAGTTATCATAATCACGAATGGCCGACATATCATTCCAAGTGCTCAGACCGCTCTGAACACCCGTGTATGAAGTCAGCACATTCCCCAGCGCATCCGTTACTTCTCCTTTCCAGAGAGTAGTTGATATCGAGTCCTGGCTGATGGTCTCTTCTGTCTGGGATGTCTGGCTGAGGAAAATCTGCCCGGAATCGGAATCTATGGTACGGTTGTACGACTCAACCACCTCCGAGGCAAATTTCAGATTACCTTTGGATGTACCGTTGGCCAGATTGCTCCAGTCCTCGATAGCCACGGCTGCAACGTATCGGTATTCCTGAGCTTCATCATCCCATATCCAGCTGGGGCTGCCGGAATCACCGCTGTTCACACCAAAAGGCAGAGGGTCAACCGTTACATCCCATCCATCTGCGGTATGTCCCATCCAGAAATTACCGTTTTCTGCTTTACCCAGACCGTCTATCTGTATAATGCCACTGGTAATACCACGCTCAATTCCGGTATCAATGCCGGTCTCAGGGTTATAAACATCACTATAACCACCACCGGAGTGATAGAGAAGTTCGCCGTACACATTTTCATATGTAAGCTTGTCATTGGAATAGAGATTGGATGTCGTGACATCGGTCACAATCTTACTCAGTCGGGTCAGCTTGAAGTCAGCCTGGAACCCCTGCGTCGGCGCAGAATGAATGAATGCACCAGGTCTTCCGTTATCAAAATAGTTCGGATAACGATATTCGATACCCTGATACTTGATTGATTGAGACTCACCCAGTTCCAGATAAGAAAAATACGGAGCCTGTACGCCGTTGTGTGAAACCGTGGCAATGTAGTTGTAGCAGACTGCGGCGGCTGCACCATTGCTCTCCTGTCGGCTTTCAAATGAAATCATGCCATGCTCCAGCGTATAGTCTGCCGCTCCGTTGTTGTAGGAAATGGTTACGCCATTCTTATTCAATTCCTGAAGCAGAGCATTTACATTGCTGGTGCTGTATCGACCGCGATTCTGCCCGAAATCTGCATACACCTGCAAATCAACCTCAGAACTGAGCGTAGCGCCCCAGGCAGGAGCCGACACAATCGCGGCAAGGAAACTAAGCAATGAGCGGCGAAGAGAAAGGGGGAGATGCAGTTTCATGGTAAAGCTGTCGATGTTGCCCGACAGTCTAGCATATTGCCTCTCACATAGCAATCAAATATCACGCTTTACCAGCGTAATTTTGCACGCAGACGTGCAGCATAATCACTGTCGGCCAAATTCAACAGGCGCAAGGGATTCGGAGCTTTACGCACTCGCAATGTCTCATTGATGACAATCGGATAGGTATTGCGGCCGTCCAAGGAGAAGATGAGCGACTCACCGGCGCGTCCGCGGCGTTCTCTCGGACGCAGGGTGATTTCGACAGAATCCGGCAACACAATCGGGCGGCTTGTCAGACTATGTGGGCAAATCGGAGTGAGGCAAGTCACTCCGGCAGTGGGCCACATCAGAGGGCCTCCTGCAGACATGGAATAAGCCGTTGAGCCGGTGGGGGTCGCCACCAGAATACCATCCGCATGATAGCGGTTGAGAAGTCTGCCGTCCAGCTCCACATCTACGTCAATCATCTTACCAGTCTGAGCACGGGTAAGAGAAAGCTCATTCAGCGCATAAAACCGGCGCTCTGCCTCCTGCCCGGCAGCATCAAACTTCCGGACTTCGAGCATGGCTCTTTCATCAACCTCGTAACTTCCATCAGACAAGGCCCGCACAAGCAGTTCGATTTCATCCCGGCTGCAGGCACTCAGAAACCCGAGGTGCCCCATGTTAATACCGCCAATGATGGTACCCGTACTGCTTGCAGCAAGAGCCACGGAAAGCATCGTTCCATCCCCTCCGAGGCAGAGAATCAATTCAGGCTTACCCAATACAGGGTCAGCCAGGGTTGCTCGTCCTAGCTCATAAGCATTCAGCCCGGCCGCAGCACAAGCTTCCATCAGCTGCTGCAGCGCCAGCAGACAAGGTGCCGTGCGTGTCGGGGCTAAAATACCTATGGACGAAGGAGTTTTCACGCTATGATTTATCGCTGTTCACGCACAATCTCTGTACCGATACCCTCCGGGGTGAAGATTTCAAGAAGCAGAGTGTGGCGCAGGCGTCCATCAATGAAGTGAACCTTGCGCACACCTGCGTTAAGCGCATCTACTGCGCTCTTTACCTTGGGAATCATACCGCCGGAAATTACCCCCTGCTCAATGAGTTCAAAGGCTTCCTTGCGATTGATACTCTGAATGATGGTGCTGGGGTCGCTCGGGTCATTCATCAGGCCGGGAACGTCAGAAATGTATACCAGCTTCACAGGCTTGAGCTCACGGGCCAGAGCAGCTGCAGCCAGGTCCGCGTTCACATTCAGGGACTGGTTAGTTCCCAGCTCGCGGGCCAGCGGAGAAATAACCGGAGTGAGCTGCAGGGAAAGAGCCTCTTTCACACGGGAAAGCTCGCAACCGATGACGCTGCCCACCATGCCGATGTCCACAGGATTACCGTCGGCATCCTTTTCCATGAGCTTCTCACCCACGAACACGTTCGTGCCGGGAATGCCCACAGCCTTACCACCGTGGCCGCGCATCATTTCCACCAGACCTGGGTTAATGGTGCCGCTCAGTGTGCGTTCCACAATATCAATGGCTTCAGCCGTGGTCACGCGCAGACCGTTCACAAAGCGGGCTTCCAGGCCGGCATCGGCCATAGCCTTGGAGATTGCCTTGCCACCACCGTGTACCACCACGGGATTCAGCCCCATGATTTCCATCACCACAATATCGCGCATCAGAGACTTCACCAGCTCAGGATTGTCCATAGCGGAGCCACCGAACTTGATGAGAATGGTCTGGTCGCGGTATGCCTGCAGATACGGCAGAGCCTCGATGAGAATGTCAGCCTTGGAAATTTCCTGGTCAGGGGTAACTACCTTGCGAATGGGAATCATGGTCAGATATAGCGTTTAATTTTGAAAATAATCAGGGGCAGCGCGCCGGAAAGCACCATCAGCACCAGGGAAAGCCACACGCCCCAGTCAGTATTAAGGAAAGGCATGAACTTGAAATTCATGCCGAACATACTGGCAATGAGCGTAGGCGGCAGAAACACCACACTCATGATGGTGAACACCTTGAAAATATCGTTCTGCTCAATGTTAATCAGGCCGAGCACGGCATCGAGCATGAAGTTAATCTTATTGGAAAGGAAAGCGGCGTATTCTGAAAGAGAGTTCACGTCTCGGGATACGGAACGCAGCGGCATGTAAAGGTTATCATCGCCCAGGCAGCTTTCCTCATTGCCGGCATAGGTAATGAGGCGCAGCAGGTTCACCAGGGCATCTCGCTGACGGGTGATGAGGTCACCCACTCGCCCCAGTTCTTCCAGTGCATCGCGCAGGTCATCCGTATCCGGGTCTTCCACCTTCTGCTTGCGGCGGGTGTGGTGTGTGCCGAATACCTTCTTGGAAAGCGTATCCAGATCTGCACCGAAACGTTCCAGCACGTCCGCCTGGCGATCCACCAGTGATTCCAGCAAACCGATGAATACCAGGTCACGATTAGTCTGACTCATGCGCAGAAGTTGCTGAGAGAACATACGAAACGAGTACGAATCTGTGTGACGAACCGTAATCAGCACCTTGCTTTTCAGAATGAAGGTGATTTCAGAAATGATGGGTTCATCGGTTTCCACTCGTGAAAGCACAGTCGTGGTCATGAAACGCCCCCCGTCCTCACAATAAAGTCGGGAAGTAGCCTCAATTTCTCGCATTTCATCCTTTGTCGGCATTTCGATGCGGCACAAGGATTCCGCATACCTTAGTTCTTCCGCATCCGGAGTAAGCAGGTCAATCCAGAACACATCCCCGCGGCGGTCCTCCTGGTCCTCCAGGCCCACCGTACGGGATATCCCATTCTCCGTCTGCGTGTATATGCGAATCATGCTCCAAAATGGGTTTGGAATTCGTAATCGGTCGGCACCCACGCGCGCCGCGTCTGCGATATTGCCATGTTTTACCCCGAAAATCAAGCCTAAAGGCTGAGAACCACCTTATTCAACGGCATTTTTCCACCATAGGCTCATTCGTTCTACCTTGTGTATGCAGAACGGATTTCCGAAAAAGCAGTTTCATTCCAACACACCTATCTTTTCTGCGGATGGTCGCAGTAATGATTTGAGCGCTTGTGCTTATGCCCCTTGTGAGAATCCTTGCAATTCTTGTGATAGTACTGCTGTTCCGACTCTTCAAAGGGAGAACTTGACTCCGTATCAACCAAGGAAGGAGCGGGAAGAACATTAAATTTCGGCAATCTCTGGCGCATGCGTGAAGGAGCCGGATTCATCGCAATGCCGCGAGCATATTCCGCCTTCATCAGCAAATGCCAGGCCACTGAATCATGTGGAGCCAGTGAAAAACAAGCCCCAGGTGCGTACCCTTCCGGGCTGACCATACCCTCCGGGGCGGCATCCATATAATCTACGGAATCTAACAATCTGCCGTCGGCCCCCACCAACTCTAAGCGGACCACATATTGCGCAGCATAATCTCCAGAGGGTGCCGTCTTCACAACTTTAAGACGGGAAATAAGCTCCCGCATCTGCTGCATCTCAGATGCGTTCAGACGAGCCATTTCCACAGGGCGACGAATTCTGGCCTGCTGAGACTCGGACAACACCAGACGCATTCCCACGCATTGCCGGGAGGCCTCCCGCAAGCGAAGCAATTTTTTACGATTCCTCTCCAGGTTTGCTGTCTGTTCCGCAGCAGATTCCACCACCACCGGAGCAGCAACAAACACCGGCGCGGCAGAAACAGCATCCGACAGCAAGCACAGGGCTATAATACAGCAACGCACGAGAACAAGGGGAATTACATCGCTTTGAAATACGGAGTAATATCAAACCACTGCTCCACGGAATAATGGTTACCGCCATACTCGACATCAATGATATGCCTATCATAATAGCGGCCATCCTCTTCAATCAGAGACTGAATTGTCTGTTCGCCAAGAGCAAGGCGCCCCAGCACCAGGTACTCAAAGGAAACAGCAGCTCGCTCCTTGATAAGGATTTTCCAGGCTGTCTCCTTTGTAAAGCCGGGGCCACCTTTTAATGCTTTAGGAAAATCGGTCTGGGTTCGCTTTATCGTTGCACTGTGAATCTGAATAAGTTCCTGCTGCAACTCCACCGGAGCGGGCTGCAATTCTGGCGGATTTTCAGATGAAACACTGCTGCATGCAGCCACGAGCACAGAGAACAGGCAGAGCAATCCAGATTTAATGCAATTCTTCTTCATATCTCACCAGACAAGCTACCATAAAACACAGACGATTTCAAGCGGTAAATCATTTTACTTCACACGCAACAATCCCTCGCGCTGCAAGTCCTCACGTGTTTCCCAGCATGAATCCTGCTGCAGTATCTCCTGCACTGTCTTCTTGAGTTCATCACTCAACGGCAGCCCACGGCGCAGCAGCCAGGCTATGGCAACTCCGCCATCCCCACCTTGTCCGAAAGCAGCGCTCGCCGCACTCACAGCCGCCGCATGCACATCCGGCACTGTGTCAATCCTTGCTCCGTGGCGCTCCAGAAAATCAAGTAATTCCTGTTTTTCCTGTCCGGATAGATTGAGAGTGTTGTCCATATAGGAACCGGCCAGAGTTTCCACGAGCAGGTTGCTCTGAGGAACCGTATCCTTTAAAGGAAACGCATCCCATGCAATAAAGGGGGCGGCAGGATTACAGCCATGCTCTACAAGCGCCTTTACCAGCTCAACTTTATGAAAACGCAAAGCATACAGAGCAACGGGATAGCCATCTGCAGTGCAAATATCTCCCTTGCCCGTTGCTATCACCTCATGCAAAGCCTCACGTGCTGGCTTGCAGAAGCGACGCCACCCCCATACAAGAGTCGTACCATTTGAACCCAAAACATGCTCTAACCAGCTCATCCCGTCTCCCGGACGTATAACGCCGAACACCGCGCAGACGGGATTATAGCGCAATTCGTAATCAAGAGCCAGCAGCTCATATTTCTGCTGCTCACTCCAGCCTGAATGGCATGGCGGCGGCTCCATGCGCTGCCACCAGCCACACCATATACAGAAAGCATACCAAGACCCCACCAGCAGTCCTGCAGTCAGACCAAGAATGATGAAGGCTCTGCGCATGTTACTTCTTGGCAATCGTCAGATCACGCCATTCTGCTAAAACGGCCTGCACCTGACTGGCGCCAACAACATTCTTAATCAGGTTGCCTTCCTTATCCACCACAGAAATGGCCGGATAACCAGGCATGCCGCAGCCAGGCAATCCGCGGAACTGAGTTGCCTGCAACTCAGAGAACATGATGGCGGGAGACTTGAGCTTCTTGGATTTCAAGTAGTTCTTACCCTCAGCTTCCGACTTATCACCGCAGATGAGAATAAGCTCCACCTTGCGGGAGGACTTCATCTTCTTATACTGTTCCACGGCTACAGGCATGCACTGCTGACAGTATCCACACCAACTGGCAGAATACAGATAAATGAAATACTCAGCCTTCAAATTGGGTTTAGCGTTAAACACCTTGAACTTACTCAAAGCTTCCACTACCTTGGGAGTGGAAGGTTTAGCAGGTTTTTCAGGAGCCGCAGCTTCCTCATCCCCACTGTCAGCTTCAACATCCTCATCCTTAACAGCCTTCTTGGACTTCTTGGACGACTTCTTGCCCTTCTTCTTTTTCTTCTTGGAGGATGACTTTTCGACAATCTCGTCATCATCCATCTCACCCTGCGCCTGAACAGGAGCCAGAGTAAGAACACAACCGAAAAGCAAAAGCCACAGCAAGCTGAAGGATGAACGTAACTTCATGCGCGTATGCTAGCAGAGCGCTATTCCTATGTCAATGCCGGATTTACAAAGCTCATACAAATTCTCATGTCTGCCAACGATTTGAGTAGAGCATGGCTGGCATGTAGAATGAGTTAGATAGCATTGAAGAGGGCCTGTACGTTATACTGAGAAGTAAGCATACCCGACAATGCCAACAACCAGCAGGAGCAGCAACATGTACACCCAGATTCGCTTACCTACGATTTTCTCCAGCAGATGAGCGAGAAGCGACTCTATGATTTCGCTAAGCATAATATGGTAGAAAATCAGAATGGGCGTCCACCCTGGAATGCAGGGGCCAGCACCAGCACCGTACGCGGCAGCAGATACAGGGAAAGCAGCTGCGTCTTATTGGTGAAGTGGTGGACAGCATGGTCCTGACGTGCAAATCCACCGAAACGGGCATCATCCGAATCCAGCACAACTTTCCACTCACCAGCCTTGGGCGCCGGCAGCTTATAATCCGGGATGGCGCGGGTACCGCTCCAGTTGAACACGAAAAGCAAGCCACCGCGTTCAAACGCCATCACCTGGTTCTCCTCATCCATATTCAGAGGGCGAGCCGGTGCAGAGGCCAGCAAATCACGGCGTTTGGCCAGTTCCACCATGGCGCGGTCAAACTCATTCAGGAAACGGTAGCGCAGCAACTTGTTATCCACCAGACTCCACTGACGTCGGCAATACTGGTAGGAATTACCATTACCCTCTCGGGGGAAATCAATCCACTCCGGATGCCCGAACTCATTACCCATGAAATTGAGCCAGCCCTCGCCGCCTGCAGCCAGAGTAGCCAGGCGAATCATCTTGTGCAGAGCCATGCCACGGTCAATGATGACGCTGGGCAAATCGCAGCTCATGTGGGTGTACATTTCGGCATCCATCAGACGGAAGGCAATTGTCTTATCGCCCACCAGCGCCTGGTCATGGCTCTCGGCGTAGGCAATGTTGGCCTCGCCATAGCGGCGGTTGATGAGGGTGTACCAGATATCACCTACACTCCATTCTTCGTCTTTCTTCTCCTTGAGTAACTTAATCCAGTAGTCCGGCAACCCCATAGCAAGGCGGTGAGTAAAGCCGAACCCGCCTTCATCCACCGGGCGGCAGAGCCCCGGCATGCCGCTCATATCCTCTGCAATGGCAAAGGCCCCCGGGCGCACCTGCTGCACCAGGGTTGCAGCCAGCTGCAGATAGGTCACGGCGCTCAGATTCACCTGCGTATTGAAGTAGCAGCCCAGGTCGGTAAAGGGTTCATGCCCGTGGTGCAGATAAAGCATGCTGGTCACACCATCGAAGCGGAAGCCGTCAAAATGGAATTCCTCCAGCCACCAGCGCAGATTACTGAGCAGGAACTGCAGAACTTCTTCTTTACCGTAGTCAAAAAGACAGCTGTCCCAGTCCGGGTGCATGCTGTCGCGCTCACCGGCACAGAAATACTGACCTCCGGAGCCATCAAAATTGTTCAGGCCCTCGGCCATATTCTTCACCGCATGGGAATGCACCACATCCAGCAGCACCGCAATACCAAGTCCGTGAGCCGTATCAATGAGATACTTCAAATCCTCGGGCGTGCCGAAACGATTGCAAGGCGCAAAGAACGAAGACACATGATACCCGAAGGAACCATAGTACGGGTGCTCCTGAATCGCCATAATCTGCACCACGTTGTAGCCCAGTCTGGCCACACGCGGCAACACATGGTCCGCAAACTCTCGGTAGCTGTGAATCCGGCCTTCCTCACCGGCCATGCCCACATGAGTTTCGTAGATGAAAGGAGTCTTCACATTGGCAGGATTCCAGCGAGTATTCTTCCACTTATAAGGCTCCGCCGGCTCCCAGATGACACCACTGTAATCAAAAGTGGCAGCATCCTGTTCCGTGTAGCGAATCCAGGCTGGCATGCGGTCGTGGTGGGCATTATCTGCACCCACCACATGAACCTTCACATGCTGGCCATGCTTCAATGCATCCGGCCCTAGGCGGATTTCCCACACACCATTGGCATCGCGCTGCATCGGATTGGCCTCGCGGTTCCAGAAATTGAAATCACCTATCAGGTACAATGCCCGCGCCCCCGGAGCCCATTCCCGGTATACCCACTCTCCCGTTACCTCATCACGATTAAAGCCCATACGCGTATAGGCGTGGGCAAAATCCATCAGCGAACCGTGGCGGCGGCAGATGCGCTCCAACTGCGCATCATACAATCGCATACGGCCCTTGATTTCGCGTTCAAAGGGAGCCAGCCAGCCATCAGCCAGCACTAATCCGGGTATAGGGGAGCGGCGCATGTCTCTATACTACACCACGCTTTCGCAAATGGCAATTATAAAAGAAAATGCCAGGCAGACTCAGGAGCATTTCCTGAGTCTACCTGAGATATGTCGTGAGTTTTACTATCAGAACTTATACGTTGCGCCAACATTTGCGCTGTGCGCATTGGCGTTCTCTACGAACTCACCCGTGTAGCTGGCGTTCACGCTCCACTTGTCGGAAAGCTCGTAACTGGCTCCTACGGTGAAGTTCAGACCGGTGCGGCCAGGATTCATCCCTGTACTGCGGGTGCCAGACATATCCACCACAGGATTGTTGCGGGCAATGTCCTGGTGCAGGGCGATTTCTCCGTATACACCGAACTTGCCCTCGCGGCGGCTGGCAGCCACGCCGATTTCGGCACGCAGGTTCTGCAGCGAACCGGTGTTCGTTCCATCCACCGTGGCGGAGTCGCTGGCGTAGTACTGTACACCGGCGAAGGGACTCAGCACGGTGCTGGCGTTCAGCTCGTGGTTGTAGCTCACGCGCCCATCCAGCTGGACATTCTTCTGGCTCCAGTCGGTTCCCATGATTTCGGAATCGCTGCGGCCATAGGCGGCGCTCCAGTCGGCTGTCACACCGCTGCGCCAGTTCGTCTGGCCATACAGGCCCAGGTGCGTGGTGTCCTGCTCGATGGTACCGAAGCCGTGGGCGCTCACGCGTGTCCAGCTGTTGCCCAGTGCCATGCCGAGGAGACTGGCGCGGCCCACCTGTGTTTC
>DEPT01000025.1:42679-43083 GCA_002358905.1 Akkermansiaceae bacterium UBA3385 | reverse complement strand
AAGAACATGATCACTGGTGCTGCCCAGATGGACGGCGCTATCCTTGTGGTTTCCGCAGCTGACGGCCCCATGCCGCAGACTCGCGAGCACATCCTGCTTGCTCGTCAGGTGGGCGTGCCCTACATCGTGGTGTTCATGAACAAGATGGACCTTGCTGACCCCGAACTCGCTGAGCTCGTGGAGATGGAGATCCGTGAACTCCTTTCCTCCTACGACTTCCCGGGTGACGACCTGCCTATCGTGATGGGTTCTGCCGTGAAGGCTCTGGAGGGTGATGCTGAATACACCCAGAAGATTCTCGACCTCATGGATGCTGTGGATGCTTACATCCCCACTCCTGAGCGTCCGACTGAAAAGCCCTTCTTGATGCCCGTGGAGGATGTGTTCTCCATCTCCGGCCGTGG
>DEPT01000025.1:33240-42574 GCA_002358905.1 Akkermansiaceae bacterium UBA3385 | reverse complement strand
ATCGTGGGTATCAAGCCCACCGTGAAGACCTCCGTGACCGACATCGAAATGTTCCGCAAGCTCCTCGACAAGGGTGAAGCTGGTGATAACGTGGGCGTGCTGCTTCGCGGTATCAAGAAGGAAGACATCGTTCGTGGTCAGGTGATCGCCAAGCCCGGTTCCGTGACTCCCCACACCGACTTCGAGGCAGCTGTATACGTGCTGACCAAGGAAGAAGGTGGCCGTCACACCCCGTTCTTCAATAACTACCGCCCGCAGTTCTACTTCCGTACGACGGACGTGACTGGTAGCGTGACTCTGCCCGAGGGTACCGAAATGGTGATGCCCGGCGACAACGTGACCATCACTGTTCAGCTCATCACCCCGGTGGCCATGGAAGAGGGTATGCGTTTCGCTATCCGCGAAGGTGGTCGCACCGTTGGCGCCGGTAAGGTTGCCAGCATCAAGGCCTAAGTTGCCTTAACGAAAACTTAAAATTGGGTGACCGTTCCGCAAGCGTACGGCACCTCGGCCAGGGGAGATGGCCGCAAGGTCATCTCCCCTGCTTAGCCGGAACAAGACAGAGCAAGGTTATAGGGTATTAGCTCAATTGGTAGAGCAGCGGTCTCCAAAACCGCGTGTTGGGAGTTCGAGTCTCTCATACCCTGCCAGCCTTCCTCTTTTTTTTTCTCAAAAAATCTCCCTCATCTCACGATAAACCATGTTCCGCAAGATTTCCCAATATATTTCTGCTGTAAAGGGCGAGCTGAAAAAGTGCTCCTGGCCCTGGGAGAGCGACCCGAAAGTAACCGGGTTCAAGAAGTTCCGTGAGCTGTCCGGGTCGACAGTTGTAGTGCTCATCGCCATGGTGCTGTTGGGCGCTTATGTCGCATTCTTTGATTATGTGCTCTCGGCGGTAGTAACCCGTGCGATTGAGCTGCTTTCCTGAATCATTTTTTCTAACATCATCTTTTCATATGTCTCGCCCTTACGATCGCAAGTCCGGCTCTGCCCGCGTGACCCCCGATGCGAAAGATCAGTGGTATGTGCTGCACGTGCTCTCCAATAAGGAGGACCGTGCTGTGGAAAACCTTAATCGCCTGTTCAAGGAAGACGAGGAGATGAATGCTCTGCTTCAGAGCGCACCCCTTGTTCCCAAGGAAAAGGTGGAAGACGTTCGCAATGGCAAGAAGTACATCGTGAACCGTAAGCTCTACCCGGGCTATGTGTATCTTAACTTTGCACTTCGTCGCCCTGATGGCTCTCTGAACAACGAGGCCTGGTACAAGATTCAGGCTGTTGATGGTGTTATCAGCTTTGCTTGCGGCCGCAATAAGGAACCGCTTCCCATGTCCAAGAAAGACGTTCAGGACCTCATGGGTGAGATTGAGCGCCGCAGTGGTGCTGCTCGTCCGAAGGTTTCGTTCAATGTGGGTGAGGAAGTTGTTGTGCTCGATGGTGCATTCCAGGGCGAGCATGGTATCGTGGAAATGGTCGATACAGAGCGCGGTCGTCTGCGCGTGGGCGTAACTATGTTCGGCCGTTCCAACCCGCTTGATTTGTCCTACGCCCAGGTACAGCTGGTGCCTGATGACGAAAAGGGCAAGAACCTGTAAGATAGATTTCCCCGCCGCGGGGTGCTGGTGAAAACTGGCAGAAGCGGCAAACCCAAACTAACACAACCATGGCAAAAGAAGTAGTTAAAATCATTAAGCTGCAGATTCCTGCCGGTGCTGCGAATCCCTCGCCGCCCGTAGGTCCTGCTCTTGGTCAGGCCGGTGTTAACATCATGGGCTTCTGCAAAGAGTTCAACGCAAAGACTCAGAAGCAGGCTGGTGACGTTCTCCCCGTCGTGATCACCGTATACAAGGACAAGTCCTTCGACTTCATCACCAAGCAGCCGCCGGCAGCTCTTCTCCTGAAGAAGGCCGCTGGTATCAAGTCCGGCTCCGGCGAGCCGAACAAGACCAAGGTTGCCAAGATTTCCAAAGAGAAGCTGATGGAAATTGTCAACACCAAGATGCCCGACTTTAACACCAAGGACCCCGAAGCTGCCGCCCGCATCGTTGCTGGCCAGGCTCGCCAGATGGGTATCGAGGTTGAAGGCATGTAACCCCTTCGCAGGAGGGAAAACATTATAAACCCCGAACGTACTGCTAATTAAATATGTCTACAAAACGCTCCAAGCGCTACAACGAGGCAGCTAAGCTTGTTGATGCCAGCAAGAACTACGCTGTTGAGGAGGCTGTGGAACTGATGAAGAGCTTCCCCGCTCCCAAGTTCGACCCCACGGTCACCGTTTCTTTCCACCTGACGGTGGACCCCCGTAAAGCTGACCAGATGGTGCGCGGCTCCGTAGCCCTGCCCAACGGTACTGGTAAGAATGTTCGCGTCATCGTGTTTGCTCAGGGTGAAGCCGCTCAGGCTGCTCTGGAAGCCGGTGCCGAGAAGGTTGGTCTGGATGACCTTATCAAGGAAATCCAGAATGGTTACCTTGATTTCGACAGCGCAATCGCCACCCCGGACGCCATGGCCCAGGTGCGTAAGATTGCCCGCGTGCTCGGTCCGCGCGGCCTGATGCCCAACCCGAAGACTGGCACTGTGACGGATGATACCGCCAAGGCCGTTCGCGAGGTGAAGGCTGGTCGCGTTGACTTCAAGGTTGACAAGAACGCCAACATTTCTGCAGCCGTAGGTAAGCTTTCCTTCGAGAGCGACAAGCTCGTTGAAAATGCTCGCGCATTCATCTCCGCCGTTGTTAAGGCCCGCCCCTCCGGTGCCAAGGGTGCTTACATCGCCGGTGTGACTATGTCCAGCTCCATGAATCCCGGCCTGTCCATCAGCCCCGTGGAGTACTCCAAGAACTAATCTGAACCACAAGAACTATTATGAGCAACGAAAAGAAACTCAATCCTCACAAGGGCGTTATCATCGATAGCCTCGTGGCCAAGGTTAACGCTTCTCCCTTCGTGCTGGTGTTTGATTACACTGGCGTGACGGTTCCGGAGTTCACTGAGCTGCGTGCCGCTCTGGCCGCCGCTGGTGCCAAGTGCGAAGTGGCCAAGAACACCTTCATGGCCAAGGCTATCGCTTCTGCCGGTCTGCCGGATATCTCCGCTTCCCTTAAGGGTCAGACTGCCTACATCATGGGCAACAGCGATGTGTGCGCTGCCGCCAAGGCTGTGAACACCTTCGCCAAGAAGTCCAAGAAGGCAGCCTGGAAGGCAGGTATCCTTGACGGTGCTGAGCTTACCGCTGATAAGATTAAGGCCCTGGGCGATCTGCCCAGCCGCGAGGTTCTGCTGGCTACCCTGCTTGGTACCATCAATGGTGCCGGTGCTGCTCTGGCCCGCGTCATCCAGGCCTACGTCGACAAGGAAAATGGTGGTGCAACGGAAGAAACTTCCGCTGCAGAGTAAAAAAAGACTTGAACAGATGGCGGCGGTGTGGTATCAACTGCCCGCCGCCTGAAAAAATTAGGTTCTCTGTCGGCTCTCCGGCCGGTGAGAACTGAAATGGATGGGGAGCCCCCATCCGCGACAAGAACCAATTAAATAGAAAAAAATACTACAATGGCTGATATCAATACTATCGCTGAGGAACTTGGCAAGCTTACCATCCTGGAGGCTGCTGAGCTTGTTAAGATGCTGGAAGAGAAGTGGGGCGTTTCCGCCGCTGCTCCTGTTGCCGCTGCTGCAGCTCCCGTTGCTGCTGAGGCTGCTGAGGAGAAGACCGACTTCGACGTTGAGCTGACCGATGCTGGTGCAAGCAAGATCAACGTGATTAAGGCTGTGCGTACCGTCAAGCCCGGTCTGGGTCTGGCTGACGCCAAGAAGATCGTTGAGAGCGCTCCCGCCGTTCTGCTCGAAGGTGTTTCCAAGGAGGAAGCCGACAAGGCCAAGGCCGAACTCGAGAAGGCTGGCGCCAAGGTCACCATCAAGTAACCTTTCGTTTTACGCGAAGCAGGAGGGGATTTCTGTCCTCTCCTGCCTTCGCGTCCCTCCATTTCTGGCTGAAAATGGAGAGTTTTATAAGCTATTTAGTGTCATAATTTAACAAAAATCCTTCTGTGCGCGTGCGCACGTAAACCCGACCCGGGGCAAGTTCCCGGAAACACGGCAGGCTCCGGGTCGGTTTTACAAAAGGAACCGACCGGCACCTGGCCAGGTGCACAACTTCATCTCCGACAACTCCATGTCCAAACAAGAGCGAATCAGTTTCGGTACGATCAAGGAGGTCATTGACCCGCCCAACTTGATTGAGATTCAGACAAAGTCCTACGAAGAATTCCTTCAGCGTTTCACTGAGCCCGACAAACGGGCCAAGATGGGTCTGCAGGCTGTTCTGTCCGAGCATTTCCCGATTGAAAGCTACGATGGTCAGATCCGTCTCGATTTCGTTTCCTACGAGATAGCCCCGCCCAAGACCTCTGACTTTGCCGCCATCCGCTGCGGTGAGACATACAGTGCCGCTCTGTACGTGAAGTTCAGCCTGAAGTGTGGCGACTACACGAGCGAGGAGAACGTGTACATGGGTGAGATTCCCATGATTACGGATCGTGGTACATTTGTGATTAACGGTGCAGAGCGCGTGATTGTGGCTCAGCTGCATCGTTCTCCCGGTCTGTGCTTTGAGAAGACCCAGCACACCAATGGTAAGGACATCTACTCTTTCCGCATCATTCCTGACCGCGGTTCCTGGCTTGAGGTTCAGTTCGACACGAACGACCTCATGTATGTGTTCCTTGATCGTCGCCGCCGCCGCCGCAAGTTCCTGGCCACCACTTTCCTTCGTTACCTTGGTTACGAGACAGACCGCCAGATTGTGGAGCAGTTCTACACCATCGAGAAGCTGCACCTGAGCGCTGTAGCCGGCCCTGAGCTTGAGTACCTTGTTCCGTTTGAGGATGTCAAGTACGGTGAGGACCAGGACGGTCGCAAGGCTACTATCATTGCCAAGGCATACGAGCCTCTCAGCCTGGCCACCATCCGCAAGATGCAGGAGCTGGGTATCGAGGAAATTGAGGTTATCGACCAGCGCGAAGAAGAAACGCTGGTGAAGACACTCAAGAAGGACCTGGCTCACGACCGCGAGTCCGCTCTTAAGGAGATATTCCGCAAGTTCCGTCCGGGTGATCCTTCCTCCGTACAGCAGGCTGCCACCGCTCTTGACCGCCTGTTCAAGGATGAGAAGCGTTATGACCTTACCCGCGTAGGTCGTTATAAGATTAACCAGAAGCTCGGTCTCGATGTTCCCGAGGATTGCCGCCTGATTCAGCCGGTGGACTTCCTGGCTTCCCTTAAGTACCTGCTTCGCCTGACTCATGGTGAAGGTCAGGTGGATGATATTGACCACCTCGGCAACCGTCGCGTGCGTGCCGTGGGCGAGCTTATTTCCAACCAGTGCCGTGTGGGTCTGGCACGTACGGAGCGTCTTGTGAAGGAACGCATGACTCTGTGCGATACCTCCCGCAGCGACATTACTCCCAGCAAGCTTATCAACCCGAAGGCTTTGAGTGCTGTCGTGCGCGACTTCTTTGGTCGCAGCCAGCTGTCTCAGTTCATGGACCAGATTAACCCGCTGGCAGAGCTTACGCACAAGCGTCGTCTCTCTGCTCTGGGCCCGGGCGGTCTGAATCGTGACCGTGCCGGTTTCGAGGTTCGAGACGTGCATCCCTCCCACTATGGCCGTATTTGTCCCATTGAGACCCCTGAAGGTCCCAATATCGGTCTTATTAACTCCCTTTGCACCTACGCCCGTATTGATGAGTATGGTTTCATTGAGACTCCTTTCCGCCGCGTGAAGCACGTGGAGAAGAAGAACAAGAAGGGCGAGGTTGAGAGCGTGGAGACCATCGTGACCAACGAGGTCGTGTATCTGACCGCTGATAAGGAAGAGTACCACCTGATTGCTCAGGCCAACAACCCCATCGATAACGACAACGGCAGTGGCCATTTCACCGGTAAGCGCGTGACTGCCCGTGAGCACGGTGAGTTCATCGAAGTTGACCCCAGCAAGGTGGAGTACATGGATGTATCTCCCAAGCAGATTATCTCCATTGCTGCCGGTCTGATTCCCTTCCTTGAACATGACGACGCCAACCGTGCACTCATGGGTGCAAACATGCAGCGCCAGGGTGTGCCGTTGATGGTGAACCAGGCTCCGCTGGTGGGCACCGGCATTGAAGCCAAGTGTGCTCGCGATAGTTGCGCCGTAGTGTGCGCTGTTGCTCCCGGCATTGTTGCTTCTGCTACTGCAGAGTACGTGGTGACCACCCCGGATGGTGAACTGCCCGTTTCTCCGAACACCTGGCTGAGTGATCCCGAGAGCATCAAGACCGATGCAGATAAGGGTATCTATGTATACCAGCTCCGCAAGTTCATGCGTTCAAACGCTTCCACCTGCATCAACCAGAAGCCTATCGTGTCCCGTGGTGATGTGGTGAAGCCTGGCGATGTGCTGGCTGATGGACCTTGTACCGATGGTGGCGAGCTCGCTCTGGGCCGCAACGTGCTGGTGGCTTACATGTCCTGGTACGGTTACAACTTCGAAGACGCCATCATTATCTCCGAGCGTCTGGTGCAGGAGGATGCTTATACTTCCATCCATATCGAAGAGTTCGAGGAAAAGGCACGTGACACCAAGCTCGGCCCGGAAGAAATCACTCGCGATATCCCCAACGTGGGCGATGACGCCCTCAAGAACCTGGGCAGCGATGGTGTAATCCGCATCGGTGCTGAGGTGAAGCCCGGCGATATCCTTGTGGGTAAGATTACGCCCAAGAGCGAGACTGACCTTGCCCCCGAAGAACGCCTCTTGCGTGCTATCTTCGGTGAGAAGGCTGCCGACGTGAAGGATACTTCTCTGCGTGTGCCCCCGGGTACCACTGGTGTGGTGATGGATGTGCGCGTGGTACGTTCCACTGCTCCCGGTGCTCCTGCCGTAGACCTGGAGAAGGAAGCTCAGAAGCAGCGCAAGAAGGTGGATGCCGAGTACGAACGCGATCGTGATGCTCTTATCGAGCAGCTGACCAGCAAGCTGTCTGACCGTCTGCTTGGCGAGAAGATTCCGCTGGAAGTGACCCGTGTAGGCTCCAATGAGCTTATCATTCCCGCCAACCGCAAGATTACCAAGACCCTGCTGCGCAAGCTGGCTGTCTGCCACGACCAGATTGAGATGAACGAAAGCCCGGTTCGTAACCAGATTTTCGAAATCATCAACAGCTATGAGCCCCGCTTTGCTGACCTGGACGAAGAGCGTGACCGCAAGCTCGACCAGATTGAAGCTGGTGCAGAGATGGATCCGGGTGTTGTGACGGAGGTTAAGGTATACATCGCCACCAAGCGTAAGCTGGGTGTGGGTGATAAGATGGCTGGTCGTCACGGTAACAAGGGTGTGTGCTCTCGCGTGCTTCCGGTAGAGGATATGCCCTACCTGGAAGACGGTACACCGGTTGATATCATTCTGAACCCCCTGGGCGTGCCTTCCCGAATGAATGTGGGTCAGGTGCTGGAGGCTCACCTCGGTGTTGCCGCCAAGGCTCTGGGCTTCAAGGTTGCCACTCCTGTGTTCGACGGTATTCAGGAATCCCAGATCTGGGACTTCATGAGCCAGGCCAAGCAGGTGCCCGGATTCTCCTGGGTGGGCGATGGTAAGGATGGTTCCGTTGCTGGTAAGAGTCGCTTGATTGACGGCCTGACTGGTGAGTACTTCCACTATCCCGTTGTGGTAGGTTACACCTACATGCTCAAGCTGAACCACCTTGTGGCTGATAAGGTGCACGCCCGTGCCGTTGGTACGTATTCACTCGTCACGCAGCAGCCCCTCGGCGGTAAGGCTCAGCACGGTGGTCAGCGTTTCGGTGAAATGGAAGTGTGGGCCATGGAGGCTTACGGTGCAGCATACACGCTGCAGGAACTTCTTACAGTCAAGTCTGACGACGTACAGGGTCGTACCCGTATCTACGAGAATATCGTTAAGGGTGACAACTCCCTGGAAGCTGGTACTCCCGAATCCTTCAACGTGCTTATCAAGGAAATGCAGGCTCTCTGCCTTAACGTGCAGCCCACAGAGAAGCGTGACCGTGAGAATGCACCGCAGACGACGGATGACCTCTTCGCACTGCTTGCCGGTGACGGCATGGATGACGAGGACGGCTTCGGTTCTGATGACGATGACGACTTTGATGGAGACTTCTCCGAGATGGATGACGATTACGCCGATTCCGACGAGGAGGATGATGATTCCGATATGTAAACCTGTAACCGCTGCCCGGCGAGGGATGCCGAACCGGGCAGCATTCCCGAACCTCTCAATTCTACACTAATATGTCTTTTAACGACCTTAACAACGAGAAGCCCAAGAACTTCGATCAGGTTTGCATTACCGTGGCCAGCCCGGATGACATCCTGAGCTGGTCCAGTGGCGAGGTTAAGAACCCTGAGACGATTAACTACCGTACCTTCAAGCCTGAGAAGGGTGGTTTGTTCTGTGAGCGTATTTTCGGCCCGACCCGTGACATGGAGTGTTCCTGCGGTCGCTACAAGCGCGCAAAGAACAAGGGTATGATCTGTGACCGTTGCGGCGTGGAGGTTACCTCCGCCCGTGTACGCCGTGAGCGCATGGGCCACATTAACCTGGCTGTGCCCGTAACTCACATCTGGTTCTACAAGTGCATGCCCAGCCGCATCGGCCTGATGCTCGACCTGACCGCCCGTGACCTGGAGCGTGTGATTTACTACGAGGATTACATCGTTATCGACCCGAGAGATGTGGCCGGCATTGAACGCGGCCAGATTCTGACCGAGGAAGAATACGATGAGCTTGTGGATGATTACGGTGATGATGCCCCTGAAGCCGGCATGGGTGCCGCTGCTATTCAGCGTCTTCTTGCTACCATTGATCTGGATGCTCTCGTGGATGAGCTTCGCCAGGAAATGGAGAAGACCAATTCCAAGCAGAATAAGCGCAAGCTGGCCAAGCGTCTGCAGCTGGTGCAGGGTTTCCGTTCCAGCGGTTGCAAGCCGGAGTGGATGGTGCTTACCACCCTGCCGGTGATTCCCCCGGACCTGCGTCCGCTCGTTCCGCTGCCTGGTGGCCGTTTCGCTACCAGTGACCTGAATGACCTGTATCGCCGCGTCATCAACCGTAACAACCGTCTGCGTGAGCTTGCCGTTCTTCAGACTCCGGAAGTGATTAAGCGTAACGAAATGCGCATGCTTCAGGAAGCTGTAGATGCTCTGTTCGATAACGGTCGTCATGGCCGCCACGTGACAGGTGCTGGTAATCGTCCGCTGAAGTCTCTGTCCGACATGCTTAAGGGCAAGAGTGGCCGTTTCCGTCAGAACCTGCTCGG
>DEPT01000025.1:31451-33210 GCA_002358905.1 Akkermansiaceae bacterium UBA3385 | reverse complement strand
TGCTCGGTAAGCGTGTTGACTATTCCGGTCGTTCCGTGATTGTGATCGGTCCGAACCTGAAGATGAACCAGTGCGGTCTTCCCAAGAAGATGGCTCTGAGCCTGTTCGAACCCTTCATCATTCATCGTCTCAAGGAGCTTGGCTATGTGCACACCGTGCGTTCTGCCAAGAAGATGATTGACCGCAAGGAACCCATCGTGTGGGATATCCTGGAAGAAGTAACCAAGGGCCACCCCGTGTTCCTGAACCGTGCTCCTACGCTGCACCGTCTGTCCATTCAGGCTTTCGAGCCTGTGCTGATTGAAGGTTCCGCTATCCGTCTGCACCCGCTTGTATGTACCGGTTACAACGCTGACTTCGACGGTGACCAGATGGCCGTGCACGTACCGCTGAGTGTGGAAGCTCAGTTGGAAGCCCGTCTCCTGATGCTGGCTCCCAACAACATCTTCTCCCCGGCCTCTGGTAAGCCTATCTGCACACCTTCCCAGGATATTATTCTTGGTTCCTACTACCTGACGCACACCCGCGCCAAGGAAGTGAAGGAAATGCAGGACAACCAGAACCTGCTGCCGCTCTTCGAATCCATTTCTGAAGTGGAGTTCGCCATTGCAGCCCGCAAGATTGGTTACCACGAATGGATTCGCCTGAAGAACCCGGATTACGGCAAGACTGGCGAAGCCTTCGAGAAGATGGCATACAACCAGGAGAACGTGGGTCGCAAGACTCTGGTGACCACCGCTGGTCGCGTGCGCTTCAACGAAATCTGGCCGGATGAAATCGGTTACATCAACCGTAACGTAGGTAAGAAGCAGCTGGGTGATATCATCTGGCGTTGCTATCAGACCTGCGGTCAGAAGAAGACCGTGGAAACGCTCGATGCCCTCAAGTCCCTGGGTTATAAGGAAGCTACCCGTTCCGGTTGCTCCATCGGTATCGTTGACATGGTGGTACCCGAGAACAAGGACGGCGTGATTTCCTCCGCCTACGAAGAGGTTGCCAAGGTGACCGAGCAGTATGAGGAAGGTCTTATCACCAACGGCGAACGCTATGAAAAGGTGATTAACATCTGGTCCTCTGCTACGGATGCCATCCAGAAGGAACTGTACACTAAGCTGGAATATAATGAAGGTTCCGCTGTGGCCAGCCCGCTGTACATGATGGTGGACTCCGGTGCTCGTGGTAACAAGGCTCAGATTAAGCAGCTTTCCGGTATGCGTGGTCTTATGGCCAAGCCCTCTGGTGAAATTATCGAACGCCCCATTACCTCCAACTTCCGTGAGGGTCTGTCCGTGCTGGAATACTTCATTTCCACTCACGGTGCCCGTAAGGGTCTGGCTGACACCGCTCTTAAGACCGCTGACTCCGGTTACATGACTCGTAAGCTTGTGGACGTGGCTCAGGACGTGATTGTTCGCGACCTGGATTGCGGAACCGAAAATGGCATCACCATGACCGCCATTTACGATGGTGAGGACGAAATCGCCTCCCTTGCCCAGCGTATTTACGGCCGCGTAACCTGCGACGACATCTACGACCCGACCACTCGCGCCCTCATCGTTGCTAAGAACGAGATTATCACCGACGAAGCTGCCAAGCGCATTGAGAAGGTGGGTATCGAGAAGGTTAAGGTTCGCTCCGTGCTTACCTGTGACCTGTCCAAGGGCTGCTGCGCCAAGTGCTACGGCCTGAATCTGGCCACGGGCCAGAGCGTGAAGGTGGGTGAAGCTGTGGGTATCATCGCCGCTCAGTCCATCGGTGA
>DEPT01000025.1:3274-31414 GCA_002358905.1 Akkermansiaceae bacterium UBA3385 | reverse complement strand
GGTGAGCCCGGTACTCAGCTGACGATGCGTACCTTCCACGTGGGTGGTACTGCTACCGCTGCTGCCAGCCGTCCTGAATACACCGCCAAGAGCGCCGGTACTGTTATCTATGATGAAAACCTGCGCGACCGTTGCGTAGAGGACGAAAATGGCAACATGGTGGTTCTCTGCAAGAACGGCAGCGTGAAGGTTTACAGCGCAGAGGGTAAGGAACTCGAATCCTACTCCCTGACCATGGGTGCAGTGCTCCGCGTGAAGGACGGTGCCCAGGTGGAAGCTGGCGCTGTGATTGCTGAATGGGATCCCTTCGCCATTCCGGTGATTGCTGACATTGGCGGTACCGTTGAGTTCCAGGACATGATTGAAGGTATTACCTGCCGCACGGAGACTGGTCACACAGAATCCGGTAAGGGTACGACCGTCATCATCGACCACCGTCAGGACCTTGCTCCGCGTGTGATTGTGCACACTGCCAAGCCCGGTTCTGACAAGGACAAGCCCAAGGTGTTCTCCATTCCCACCGGTGCTTACCTTGTTGTGAACAACAAGCAGAAGATTGCCGCTGGTACTCAGCTTGCCAAGACTCCCCGCAAGGTGCAGAAGACGAACGACATTACCGGTGGTCTTCCCCGTGTTGCCGAGCTCTTCGAAGCTCGTCGTCCGAAGGATACCTGCACGCTTGCTGAAATGGACGGTATTGTTGCCATTGATGATGCCATGATTCGCGGTAAGAAGGTAGTGACCATCTATCGTGATGCCGCTGCCAAGGAGGCTGCTACCAAGACCCGTAAGCGCTCCACCAAGCTGCAGACGAATGATGAGTACGAGGGTACGATTTCCATCAAGCACCTTGTGCCCATGGATCGCCACATCATCGTGCACGATGGTGACTATGTACGCGCTGGTGAGCCGCTTTCCGATGGTTCCGAAGCTTCCGATGAAATCCTCCGCATCTGCGGTAAGGAAGCTCTGCAGGAGCACCTTGTGAACAAGGTTCAGCAGGTGTACCGTGTGCAGGGTGTGGAAATTAACGACAAGCACGTGGAAATCATCGTATCCCAGATGCTGCGCAAGGTGCGCGTGAAGGACCCGGGTGATACCGGCCTGCTCTGGGGCGATGAGGTGGACCGCACCACGCTCTCCCGTATCAACAAGGAGACTGTGGAGCAGCACGGCCGCCCCGCCGACAGCGAGCCCATCCTGCTGGGTATCACCAAGGCTTCCCTCAAGACCGACTCCTTCATCTCCGCCGCCTCCTTCCAGGACACCACGCGCGTTCTGACAGAGGCAGCCACGCTGGGCAAGGTGGATATGCTGGAAGGCTTCAAGGAAAACGTAATCCTTGGTCACCTTATCCCGGCCGGTACCGGCTTCTCCCAGTACCGCAACATCGTGGTGGAACCGGCAGAGGGTGCAACGCCCATCCCCCGTGCCACGTACTTCGATGATGAGGAGATTCAGACATCTGACGACACCCTTTCCGTGGGTTCTGACGACTAATCTGCTCTCCCATAGATAAACTTCATGCCCGGCATTGCTAAGTGCAGTGCCGGGCATCTTGGTTATACAAGGAGAAGAAATTAAAGAAAGGAGGGAAGGGTGGCAACGTTGAAGCAACTCTGCCAGGCTATTGAAATCTCGTGTGCATTGCGAAGTCCCTTCTGCCAGTTTTCCAATTCAATATACAGAGCTTGGCTCAGGGAGTCTGCTGTATCTTCTTCGGAAATCAAGCCGGAATTCCTGCTCGTGTACCAGCGGACAACACTCAGAAGCGGCCGTGGTGGGCAAACAATGCTGCAGCCACAGCATAAGGCCTCTGCAGACGCTCCGTGGGAGCCTTCGCTTTCCGAGGTGCAGAGCGAGATGCTCGCCACGTTGTAGAGCCTGCTGAGCTGTTCGTGGGAGCACATGCCGTGCAGGTGGATTCTGCCTTGCATGTGCAAGGGTACAGTGCGGTGCCATTCCTGCAGCTCCGGCGTGGTAGTTCCGCAGATATCGACCTGAACAACGGGGTGCCTGTTCAGAAGCATTTCGAGTGTGCGCATCAGCATTCCTGCGCGTTTTACCGGTATATGCCAGCTGCCTGTGCAGATGATGCGTGCCTGTTTTTCCATGCCGTTAAAACGAAAACAACTATCTACCGGTGTGGGAAAAAGCTTGCATTTTTCTGAAATGGACAACCCATAACAGGCATCACGCTGAAATGAGATGATACACGGAGCGGAGGATGTGATGCAGTGCGCGTAACTCAGGTGAAGGCGCCTCAGCTGGTTTACCAGTATATCTTTGGCTTTGTTTACCAGCTTGATGCCGGGGCGGTGCAAATGTTCGTGCAGTTCCCCACTGGAGTCAAAGTGAATTATGAGTTTCAGCCCCGCTTTTCGAATAGCCCTCGCTATCTGTGTATATCGGGGGTCCCCCCATGAGTAGAGGATAACTGCATCTATGTCCAGGCTGCGCCACCAGGCACTGTTTTTCAGTTCTTCTGGCGGAACCCGGAGCAAATCTGTTGTCGGTATATCATCATCATGCGCTGGTAAGGGCATAATGACCCGGCATTCCACGCCCTGCTTTTGCAATTCTTTACAAATGAGTCCGGTGTCACGTGTATAAAAATACTCGTTCGCATGGAAAGCCACTGGGGTGCAGGTGGCAAATCTGAGTGCTTTTCTGCTCATTTGTTAATCCAGAGCATACCTCAGCCCGCATGGCAATGTCAAGCTTGTATCATGCAAGCGCGCCGGGAAGCAGGACTTCCCGGCGCGGTCAATGAAAATGTTGAGTTATTTCAGCTTAGGCGGCAATGCCGAAGTGGCGCTGAATATCCTCGAAGATGCGGTCGCGGAGACGACGAGCCCTCTCGATGTTGCGGGTCTTGAGGGAGAAACGCAGACGTTCAGCCGTTGCATCCGGCTTGTGAACGGTTACGTGGCACCACCACACACCTCGGTTGTTCCACAGGTGGTGGTTAAGGTTGTCATCATTGATACGAAGCGCGATCTTGGTCTGTTGCGGGGTCATTTTCTTATGAATTTCTCTTAAAAACTAAAGGCAGGGTAAGCCCTGCTGAGATATCCGCGTTCGTTTCTGAACCGCCGTGCGGTACCTCCGGGTCTGATTTGAGAGTGTAGACGCAGGAGGTAACCGCTACGTTCAAAAAAAGCAGCAGGATTTAGTAAAGAATCCCGGCCTTCTTGAGCGTGTTGTAGGCGCCGTTCTTGGAAATGGTGCGCAGAGCCTTGCAGGAGAGCTTCATGCGAAGATAGCCACCCTTGCCACCGTTGAGCTCGGGCACCCAGATGCGCTTCTCCTGGAGGTTGGGATACACAGTGCGGTTCACAACCTTCGTGACGTGACGGCCGATACCGCCCTTCTTCTTGGCAAGACCGGAACGATGAATGCGACGGCCCTTGTGCGGCATGGCAAATGTGATATTGCAAATACGGGACATAAGATGTTCTAGGTGACGTTAAAAATAAAGCGGTGCGCTATTTTACACAATTTGGGCGTGGCGTCAAGCAAAACTACACCTTTTGGCCTAAAATTGTGGAAATAAGAGGGGGAATCAGCTGAAATCAGCTTAATTTCCTGCGTGAACGGGAGGCCAGATGCGCCATTTTGCGTTCAATCCGGTTGAATTCGATGCGTACAATTTTACCCATGGCGAGGGCCGAGAAGTGGGTGAAGTGAGTCCACAGCAGGAGCCAGGTAGAGAGGCATTTCCCGGTAGTATGCCGCCGTTGCTGAATTTCACTCTTCCAATGGAGAAGGGAAGTGGCTCTGGCGCGTATCCACCAGTTATATAATGTGCCACGGCGGAAGAAAAGTCTGGCTTCTGGCGGGCAATCCTGCTGCAGGAACATGTCCTGCTGGAGCAGGTAAGCATCCAGCGCTGCTCCTGCCTTGGCGCCTCCTACATTGGCGAGGAAGGTATCTGTAGCGGAGCCGCCCCAGATTCGGTAAAGGGCTGTAGTGCAGTAGCATGTGCCGATTATGCGGTGCTGCATGGCAAAACGGCTCCAACCAATGCCATCACCGAACATTTTCACGCCGTCCGGAAATAAATCCTGCCCGCCTATGGCTTCACGCCGCAAGACTGCGGAGGAAGAGGAAGTCTGCGTATCTCCCTCCAGGAACCAGTTGACACTCCAGAAAGTCTTGTCTTCTCCATCGCGCACTTTCAGGTTGTCGAGGTCAATATCAGGCGTTCGTTCCGGTCTTGTGGAGAACCAGTCCATAGTCGGGTGTTGTTCAAAGAAACTTCTCGCCAGCTCAAGATGGTTCGGGAGCCAGGCATCATCGCAGTCCAGGAAAGCCACATAGGTGCCGTGGGCCTCCCGCACACCCCGGTTGCGTGCGTTGCATTCGCCGCCGTTCGGCTGGGTAATCACCCGGAGCCGCGGATCGGTTTCTGTTTTCAATATCTCTTCCGTGTCGTCCGGAGATCCATCGTTCACCACGATAATTTCGAAATCTTGCTCCGTCTGGTTATAAACACTCTGCAAGGTCAGCTTGATGAATGCTGCTGCCTTGTATGCGGGAATGACAACACTGAAGAGAGGGTGAGACTGTACCATGAACTTCCGTGTCTATGCTAAAATGAGCATGGTGGAGAGTCAAGAGAAAAAATCGAAACTTGAAAAGTTGAAATAAATACGGCACAGCAGAGCGCTTAATTCATGTAAATCGTATGTCTATAACAATGAAAGCAAGACTAAAGAAAATCATAATGTTAGCCTGCCCCGCATTGTTGCTATGCTCCTGTGCTGCGTATGGCTACCCATTGTACACGAATGCATCCGTCAGCGTGGGCGGGCCCGGGTGGAACACATCTGTATCGTGGTCTAATGCCAGTTACGATGTGAACGGATTCCCGATTTTCGGCTATTACTACGGTCGCCCCGTGTATGGCTACACGGCATCGGGAACAGCAGTATTCTCTTTTACTGCGTTGACGGCAGCGTGTCTGGTGCCTTCCTGGGGACCTGCTTCCTGGTACTGCGGTCACTGGCATTACCCTCGCCATATTCACAGGGTAGCCTGTCCGCCGTGTTATCCTGCCGGGCATTGCCCGGGGGTGCGTCCTCCGCATGGTCACCACCATCATATCCACCACCCGGCTCCTGCGCCGCGGCCTGTGGCAACTGCTCGGCCAGTTCCCCGTCCGGGAGTTCTGCATCATTCCGCCCCGGGTCATCGTCCGGCATCGGCTCCCCGGCCTGGGGCAGTTCATCGGCCAGTGCGCCGCCCGGAAGCCTTGCATCGGCCCGCTGCAAATCCGCGGCCTGCTTCGGCAGCTCGTCACGCAGCTGCACCTCGTGGCGGTCATGGTGGTGGTCCCCGAGGCAGGCACGGTGGCCACCACCGCCGTTGATGTTTTTCGTCTGTAAAACAGTAACAATCAGAATCCCCCGGTTCCGGAAAGTGGAGCCGGGGGATTCCAGGTTCTGCGGGGCTGATTACAGTTTGCGCCCGAAAGCCAGACGGTCGTATTGCTCGTTGGCATACCTGTGTTCGGGATGACTCGTGCGCATGTAAGCCTCGTGCAATGGGTGGCTCGGGTCGTGCGCAATGCGGTGAGCCTCCTTTTTGCTGTCGGGCTGCTGTCCGGTGTGCAGCGGTGCTTCATCCATAAGACTGGCACTTTCCAGCATCAGACGTGCAAAATCCGGGTTGGTTCGCAGTGCTGGGTTTTCTGCCAACAGCTGTACATCAATGCCTAGCTTGTTGCTCATGTTGTGCAGGAATGACTCAATTGTCTTCATGTTTTCCTCATACGCGCTTCCCCATTCCTGTTGCAGAGTTTCTTCTGCCCGCTGGACAGCAGCGGCATGTTCCTGCTGGCAGCGTTCCATGAAGCGGCGCCCTTCTGTGGTGTAGCGCTCTGCCAGAGCGGCCAGCGCTTTAGGCGGCACGCCGTATTCATAGGCCACACCACTCAGCTGGTGCACCAGTTCCTCATTCCAGAGTTCATCCGGTGTATCCTGTGGTCGTTCCATGGAAAAATCCTCGGCTTTCTCCGGCAGCCCGACAGCCAGGCGGAACGCGGCCATACGTGCAGCATCTGCCGTATCCGGGTAACCGCGCAGCTTTTCCAGATTCGCATAACTTTTGGCCAGCGCCTCCGGACGCTGGAATTTGGAGAGCGTGGCCGCGTGAGGTTTCAGCTCATCAAATCGGGTGAACCAGCCGGGAGTGAATGCGCCATCGTCATTCATGAGAGCGGCAGGCAGATTTTCCGGGGCTTCATCGTTGGTGGTATTTACTTCAGTATTATCCATTATGTTCTTGTTGTGTTTGTGTTGCTTCCTGCCGTGCCAGCTCCAGCTGGTGGCGGATAACCAGGAAGATTTCTCGGTGCGCATCCCGGCGCATAGCGTCCAGCGGATCATAGCTGCCGGCTTTGCCTTGGAACACCGGCAGGTGCGTTTCGAAACGGCGTTCCAGGTCGCACAGCACGCGTTCAGCCTCCGGGTGGGAGAACAGTGCCAGCAATCGGCGGCGTTCCTCCCGGGCTTGTTCCAGTTGCAGGTTGCGGCGGTAAATCATGGCAGCGGTGTGGGTTGGGATGCTTGTTGTTCGCTGGCCTCGCGTTTTCGGCGCATGCGTTTCACGCTCACTTCCGGGCGTAGCAAGCCTTCCGGCACGCCATCCATGCGGGCGGCGGTGCGGAAAGTGCGGTCCAGGTCCACATGGTCCAGCAGATTCCGGTCGAATCCGGCCATGCTCTGCAGCCTCTGCAGCGTCCGGGCAATGCCCTCTGCCTGCAACCGCCGCATAACCATGGCAATTCGTCCCTGGTACACCACCTGGGGCAGTTCAATACCGGGTTCCCCCTCGCGGTCGGGGCGCAGGGCTGTGCCGGGGGGCTGAGGGAAACGCCCCATCCGGAACAGCATAGCAAAGACACGTTCCATCAAAGGTCGGAAATCGCTGGTAAACAAGCTGAACGAGGGCGAGAACAACATCACCCGTTCATTCTCACGCGCATAAACCTCGCTTGCCGTCATCTGCTGCTTGTGTTCAGCCCATAATTCGAGCATAGGTACAAAAAATGCACGGCGGATGGAGTCCTGCTTCTGTCGCAATCTGTCCATACCCACATCATACCGCCCCTGGGTAGCCCATTCGCGGGGAAAACCCAGACTTGCACTCTCCGGGTTGATGAGGGTGCGTCCGCCTGCGCGCAAATCCACCTCACCAGCCTGGTTGGCCAGCTCCAGAATTCGCGGAAACGCGGCCACTTCTCCCAGCATGTCCAGAATGCGGTTGAGAAACTGCGCCTGCCGTATATCCGGATACACCAGGCGGGCCGGTGCAATGCCATATACGCCTTCGCTCCAGCGCAGGAACCGTGTCACCATGTAGGGCATTTCGCGGTAGCCGCTTTCCTGCACGGTGCAATGGTCATCCAGACTGTAATAAATACTCTCAAACGGCATATTGCGGGCGTTATTCCGCTTGGGGTTCCGCTTCTGTCGCGGGCGCACCACATGCAGAAAACGCAGTTCGCCATCGTGCGGATTCCTGGCTTTTTCCAGCAGGGCACGCCCGCGGGGGCCCAGCGCCCTGGCACCGAACTTTGCCGCTGCCTGGTGTGGTGTGAAAGTGAACTCCCGCATATAGGTGTCCAGGGCTCCCTCATCATTTTCTGCGCATACAAACTCCCCGCAGGGAATGTGCCGGAACAACAGATTACCGCTGCGTGCGCTGCCGCAATACAAACAGCCCGTGCCCAGTCCCACGCGGTCCAGAAAGCATTCATGCAGCTCGGTGTAGAAATTGCTCTGTGCCAGTTCCCGGTTCGCAATTTCAGAACACTCATTGTACCAGGATTCCGCTTCGTCTCCGACATTCGCGAGGGGGCACGACCACTTGAACCACATCTCATTGCTGGGGGTAATGTAGCTCATGTGGGCACTGGCCAGCTTCTGGCAGGCCTCCACTGCGGTGGTATCGCTCAGGTGGTGGGTAGCAGGTGGCTCAGCGGTGTCAAATCCGCTTTCCGCGTGGTAGCGGTCCGGCAGCACATAGTGGCGCAGGTTGTCCCACCAGCTTTCCCATGGTGCACGCGCAGCTTTCAATTGCTGGTAACTGTTCAGTACTGTCTGCATCTCATCCCAGGGTGGAGTTGGTGGATTCAACCGTGGCCGTGGTTTCCTTGCGGCGGTGGGCACTCAGAATCGTGGAGAGAAGCCCCTTTTTCCGAGCCTGTGCCTGGTCTGCCGCCTGTTGTGATTCCTCGGAGTCGTGCTGCGTCACCACAGGAATCGTGTTGGTGGCCGCCCGGTAATTGCTGGTGCTGCTAAAGCCCATAATCGTGTATCTGTTTCGTGGTTATTGGTGAATGAATGCGTGCCATGGCAGACGATGCGGAGCGCCGCTGCGCCGTCCGCGCTGAAAACACAGCCAGCGCAGCGGCGGCAGGCTCGTGGACATTCGGCGGGCCATACGCAGGTCTCCCACCAGCAGATGCACATACCATGCATCTGCCTGCGGGAAAACCAGCGGCAGGTTCGTCCATTGGTCCACCTGCCGGCTGCAGACAGGTTTCATCAGCACCACCAGCCGGGGCATGAGCAGCAGAACACCCTGTGGGTGCCCGGCCAGTGCTGCCAGGTCATCTTCCATATTCCGCCCGGCAGCGCAGTAATAATCCCATGCCTGTTCTCTGGCATCTGCGTTCATGCCGAGACTCTATCCCAGTCGGGCGTTCCATACCAGCATATCAGAACAGGGGTTACCGCGTTCCAGGGGAAACACAGTAACCACCCCCGCTATCTCGTTGTGCATGCCTGGCACCTGTGGCACCGTGGAAAACGTACCGGAACGCGTACATTCACACCATCATGTCTACTACTTCTCCAGAAAACACCCAGCTTACCCCGCTGGATATCTGTAACCTGGCCCTCAGCCGGCTGGGTGAATCCCCCATCCCGGAACTGAACGCCAATGGCAGCCTGGCCTCACGCATGTGCTACATGCACTACCACCCGGTCCGGCGCGAGGTGCTCTGCGCCCACCGCTGGAGCTTTGCCACCGTGTGCACCACCCTGCACAGTGCGGAAAGCAACCCGGCCGATACCACCCACCAGGTCCGCCACAGTCTGCCGATGGATTGCCTGCGCGTGCTGGGCGTGAACAGCCGCTGCTGGACTCTTCGTGGCCGGGCGGTCTACTGCTCAGCCCCCGACATCCGTCTGCAGTACATAGCAGATGTGGAGGACACCAGCCTTTTTGAACCACTTTTTGTGGAAGCTCTGGTGTTGCGCCTGGCCTGGAAACTCTGTATCCCTCTTATCAATAGTACAACGGCCCGCCAGGCGCTGGCGGAAGAGTACCAGCGCATCGCACTTCCGCAGGCTGTGCATTTCAACGCTGTGCAGCACATGTCGAATGATACCCACCCGCTTTACCGCCTGTGGCGCAAAAGCATGACCAGCCAGGAGTAATAACAATGAAAGCTATAGATTTTGCTTGTCGCTTCCTCTCCCGCGTGCAGCGGGATGATTTATCCCCGGCGGCGCGGCTGGTGCTCATCTCCGTGGCGGCTGGTCTGGAGGACAAGGAAGATATTACCCGGGAAACCGGGCTTTCCCACAGCGTGTGCACCAACCAGCTGCGGCATCTGGCTGCGCGCGGAGAACTCAGCTGCATCAGTTCCTTGTCAGAGCATTATGTGCTGGCACCTGCCGGCAGGGAACGCCTGCGGAAACTCTTCGATTTCAGTACACCATACCATGGCTAAAAAGAAATTTCTGAGCATCGAGGAGAAGCGCAGCTGGCTGGCTGCCATCTTTCGCGACACCAGCGGGGAATACAGTCAGGCGGATAAATTCAAAGCCATGATTGAGGACACCCGCCTGGCCATGCTGGCCGCAGAAGCAGAAAAACCGGCAGCCCCGTCCATGCCAGGTCTGCCGCAGGAATTGCTGGCGCATCTGCCACCACCGCTGAATAGTGAATAACTATTGGTGGTAGATGGGAAAGGCGGCGGGGATGTGGTTAATCTGCGGTCTGGCGCCGGAGGGCAGCAGCACTTCGATGATATCCATCCGGCTGGGAACTTTGTTTTCCAGCCGTTGCAGCCATTGGTGCGCAACATGGCGGAGCAGGGCACGTTTGTTGGCGTTAATACGGCGTGCCGGGCGGCCGGCGTTGGTGTTCAGGGCACTTTTCACCTCCGCAAAGACCAGCATATCCCCCTTGCGGCAGATAATGTCTACCTCGCCATGGGAATCCAGGCGGAAACGCCGGCGCAGAATCTTGTATCCCTGCGCCCGGAGCCAGGAAGCCGCCACCAGTTCACCGTACTCCCCCAGGTAGCCGCCTCGGGGGTGTCTGCCCTCAGCCCAGGGGCAGTTCCAGTTGTGTAACAGGCGCAAACGTGCGGCGATGATGTATCGTAGCTCCATGTTCTCGAATGGCTTGCATGTGTGCCTTGGTGCCGTAGCCTGCGTGGCGGTCGAAGCCGTAGACCGGGAACTGCCGGTGCAGCTCCAGCATGTAGTGGTCTCGCCACACCTTGGCCAGAATACTGGCGGCAGCAATGCTCAGGCAGCGGGCATCTCCCTTCACCAGACTCAGACTCGGCAGCGGAAATCCCGGCACCGGAAGCCCGTCAATCAGGCAGAAATCCACCCCCCCGGGCAGCCCTTCGGCGGCACGGCGCATGGCCAGGTGCGTGGCCCGCAGAATATTCAGCTCATCAATCTCCGCTACCGTGGCCTGGGCTATGCACTTCTCCACGCGTTCATCGGCCATCAGCGCCTCGTATAGCACTTCTCGTTTCCTGGCAGTCAGCTTCTTGGAATCATTCAGCCCCGGCAGTTCGTATCCTTCCGGCAGAATAACTGCAGCAGCCACCACTGGGCCGGCCAGGGGGCCACGGCCGGCTTCATCAATACCGCATACGCGGGCATAGCCCTCGCGATGCGCCTCTTGCTCCGCAGCCATGTCCGGCGGCGTGGTGGGTGTGGGGGTGCGGCTCATTTCTTGTTCTCCTTGCGCTTCTGTCGGGCTGCCTGTCGCATTGATTCGGGCAGGGGGGTGCCCTCCTTTTGGTTATAAAGAGCTTCAATATCATCCAGATAGCGGCTCATGGCCGTGTCCGGCCCCGGGTGGTCGCGGCGCAGCATCTGCATGGTCTCCAGATAGGAATCGAACCCGCGGCCGCGTTCCTTGCCGGTAAACGTGATTTCAAACCAGTCCAGGTAATCGCGCCCGCGAAGCGCGGCAGAGTAGTACGCGTGGCGCAACTCATGCAGCGGTCCCAGGCTGTTCTGCACCGTGTCCGGGTGGGCCCCATCTGCCAGCTGGCCAATTACGCGGCAGTACTCCGTCACAATCGGGCGGTAGCCGGGGAAACAGGTGTGACTCAGCGCCACCAGACGGGCAATGGCCGGCTGCACCAGCTTGCGCCAGTTCGGCAGCTCCACCAGCGCATAGGCATCATCCACCGATACCGGGCGGGGAACCTCCGTTTCCGGGTCAAAATACATGATGGTGAGCGCCTCCTGCAGCATTTTCTCAGATTCCAGCGGTGCCATGGCTTCTGCCGCGCGGGGCAGTGCCAGGTTGGCCAGCTCAATGGCCCACCACTTGTTCAGCAGGGAACTATCCACCCCCAGCTCGTGGAAATGCTCCGTAATCGTCTCCACGGGAGAAGCATCACTCGTGGCGGCATTATCCAGCAGATTCTTCAACTGGTCAATTCCCCCTTCGCGGTCAATCAGACTCATCAGCAGCACACCGCAGGAAACCTCATACACCTGGCGGCTGGCCGCATCCAGTTTTTCCGGTTGCTCAATGGAAACCATCTCCTCCGGCGAGAGCATTTCTGCCCGCTGGAAAAGCTGCTGGTAAACCTGCCGTTCTGCCCGGCCGTTCTTCCACAGCACCGCCTGCTGCAGACCCGCCACCAGCCACCCCGGCAGCCCTATATCATCCGGGTAGGCTCCGGGATCCAGATTACGCAGCACATATTCATACAGAATCATCGTGATAATGGCCTTGTCCATGCGGTCCAGGTCAATGCCGCCGCCCGGAAAGATGCGGATCTGGAAATTCGGCTGCCCGTCAATGATATTGATACGCGTGCGGATGGGGTGCAGAGAGGGCGAATCCGTGCTCTTGCCCAGCAGGCGTATGGAAATGAAATGCTTGTGGGCTTTCTCCAGCTGCAGCAGCTTGCAGACCTGGGAATACAAATCATCCGCGCGCGAAGCAATCACGCCCATGCGCAGAGAGTCGCCGCCGCTCACAGAAAACAACTTGCTGTGGGAAATCACATGTTCATCCACATCCGGCAGGTAGCCATTGTGCGGCTGGGATTCCGCTGCCATCGCCACCGCTGCTGCCTTCTTATCCGGCACAATCCCCTGGTCGGCCGCCTCCTTCAGCAGGGCCTCCTCCTCGGCCTGCCAGTCAACAGTCTCCGCTGGCTGTGGCTCCTGAGCCGCAGCCGACAGTGCCAGCGAAATTACCGCCGCGAATGCCAGACCATTCTTCACGCTCCCCATGCTAACAAAAGCCGCAGAGCTCTGCAAGTGAAAATCCTGTTCGTATCATTCCCCCCACATGTGTCCCAAAGAATGCTGCGCCAAATTGGAGTTTGGCGAGCAGATGTTTCTGGTCGGAGCGGGGGACTTTAGTCCCCCCAACGGTTATGTTTTCGGGATTTAGCGGATAAAAAGGGGGCAGGCTCCAGAACGGTGTTGATAATGCAGTCAATTGTGAAATCTTTGGGACACATGTGCATTCCCCCTCCATCCGCTAATCATTTTTCACTTTTCATCCTTCATTCCAAAGTCGTAAATCGTAAATCCAAAATCGTAAATCCCTTGACTCTTCCTCTCCCCGGGCGTAGACTGTCACCATGCAGATATCGACAAGCCAGAGTGTGCGCGAGGCAGAGCAGCGGCTCTTTGCCGCGGGGGCGGTGAGTTCACTGGAACTCATGAACACCGTGATAGACCGCCTGTGGCGTACTGCTTGCACGGAGCCCATGCTGCGGGATTTTGCTCCCACCCGCGTGGTGGTCTATGCCGGCACCGGCAACAACGCCGGAGATGCCATCGGCCTGGCGTCCCGCTGGGGCTGCCCGGTCACGCTGCGCTGCGCCGGGGGGCTCTCGGCAGATGCGGCGGCTCAGCTCACCGGGCTGGAGGAGCAGGGGGTGCCGCAGCTGGAGGAAGGCTTGCTGATTATTGATGGCCTGCTCGGCAGCGGGGCCGTGGGAGAACTGCGCCCGGCGTATACCGCCCTGGTGCACGAGCTGAATACCCTGCGCGCCGCCAGCCCCCGCAGCCTGACCCTGGCCATTGATATCCCCACCGGGCTGGATGCCGCCACGGGCACCTGCGGGGCCGATGTGGTGCTGGCAGATGCCACGGCGGTCATCGGCGCGGTGAAACCCGGGCTTCTGGCAGATGGTGCGGAGGATGCCGTGGGGCGCCTGTTCTGCATTCCTCTGCCGGAGGTGGGGGCGCTGCCGCTGGCCGATGCTGCGCGCGTGGCCGATGCTGCTGAACTGCTGCCGCTTCTGCCGCGGCGGGCGTATTCGTGTTTCAAGAACCGCGCCGGGCGCGTAGCCATTGTGGCGGGCAGCGTGGGCATGGTCGGCGCGGCGCAGATGTGTGCCGAGGCCGCACTGGCGGCCGGTGCCGGGCTGGTGGTGCTGTATTGCCTGCCGCCGGTGTATCCCGTTCTGGCCGCTCGTGTGGCGCCGGAGGTGATGGTGCGCCCGGTCGGCTCCTATGCCGATATTCAGGAACCCGCTGCCCAGGCGCTGGTGATTGGCCCCGGCCTGGGCGAGGTGCAGCCGGTGGCGGCAGAATCCCTGCGCCGCCTGGCCATGGAGTTTGAAGGCACCGTCGTGCTCGATGCCGATGCCCTGAACACCGCTGCGGCAAATGGCTGGCAGCCGCAGCCGAACTGGATTCTGACCCCGCACCCGGGCGAAATGCGTCGGCTCGACCCTCGCCCCGCCGCTTCGCGCCGAGAGGTCGTGGCGCGTTATCTTGCGCAGTATGAATGCACCCTGCTGCTGAAAGGCGCCCGCACCATCATTGCTGACCGTGGCCGCGTGCTCTACAACACCACCGGCGGCCCCTTCATGGCCAATGGCGGCCAGGGCGATGTGCTTGCCGGCGTCATCGGTGCCCTCGCTGCCCAGGGCCTGGCCCCTCACCGCGCCGCTGCCGCCGGGGCCTATGTCTGCGGCCTTGCTGCCGAATCCGCCTGGGCTGCCACCGGCTACCCCCTCGCCATTCGCGCCACCGATACCGCCGCCTTCATCCCGCATGTTCTCGCTTGATAGCAAGGTGAAAGGAAATTTTGAATTTCGGATGTTGAATGTAGAATGTGTAGAGTTCGGGCGCTGCTATCGCTGCGCCGGTGTGTTACTAAGTGGCGCGCTGCACCGAGTCTGGCGAAGTATGTGGTGTGAAAACAGGCGGGCGAACGCCCGCGGAATTCAACACATCAAAAATCAAAAATCCAACATCCTATATCCTATATCCAACATCCTACATCCCCAAAAACAAGGCCGGGCTCCCTTTCGGGAACCCGACCCCACTCTCTAATCAACTATGAAACTACATGAAAAAGACTTTGAATAAAACCCACTCATTATCGCGCGTTGTGGGCTTCTTCTGTAGGTATAGATGCACCCCGCAGCAAATCCGTTCAAATAAATAGGAAAAAATTAAAAATTTCCTCTGCCCACCCTCTTGAATGCCCTTTTCCCCCGGAAAATCCCCCAGGAAACTACTCGTCATTTTATTTTCGACCCCAAAGTTAAAATAACACGGTAAGATATTTTATTTTGGGCCTCGAACTTAAAATAAACCTCGGCGTTATTTTAACTTCGTCCGTCGGGCAATATCCCCAAACACTCTACTTTGGAATCATTCTATAGGCAAGAAGGGAGAGGGGAAGTACGAATTACGAATTCCGAAGTACGAATTACGAATTGAAAAATCAGGCGGGCTGGAAGCCTACGGAATTTAATACATCCAAAATCAGTTCGACTCGTCGAACTGCAGCGTCTTCACCCATCCGTCGCGGGGGACTTCGGTGTTCGGGAAAATGGCACGGGCCACATCGCGGTAGGCCTTCGGATTCGGCAGACTGGGGCTGAAATGGGTGAGCCAGAGTTCCTTCACGCCGCCGGCATCGGCAGCCAGGCGGGCGGCCTCGCTGAACAGCATGTGGCGGTTCTCCCGCGCCTTCGGCAGCATCTCGTCCTCGCCATACATCCCCTCGCAGATAAACAAATCAGAATCCTTCGCGGCGGCAGAAATCGCCGGCACCGGGCGCGTATCCGTGCAATAGGTCAGCTTCAGCCCCCGGCGCGGCGGCCCCAGCACCATATCCGGCGTAAAGACGCGGCCCTCGTGCTCAATCGTCTCGCCCTTCTTCTGCAGGCGGCCCCAGAACTCCATCGGAATCCCCTGTTCGCGGGCACGCGCCGCATCGAACTTACCCGCGCGGGGCAGGGTGAAGCTGTAGCCATAGCAAGGCACACCGTGGTGCACCTGGAAGGCATGAATATCGCAATCCAGGAAAAACATCGTCTCCTCCGCCGTCTCCAGCTCACTCACCCGGATATCGAAAGGCAGATTCGGCGCAATCGTGCGCAGCGCATTCACCACGCGCTCCGTCCCCGCAGGGCCGATGATGGAAAGCTCCTCCTCGCGGCCCATGTTGCCCATGGTCAGCAGCAGCCCCGGCAGCCCGGAAATATGGTCGGCATGCAGGTGGGTGATAAGAATCTTATCCACCTGCTTCAGGCTCATCCCCACGCGCTGGGCGGCAATCTGCGTGCCCTCCCCGCAATCAATCAGCACGCTGTGCCCCTGGTAGCGCACCATCAGCGAGGTGAGCCAGCGATTCACCAGCGGCAGTGTCCCGCCGGTTCCCAGAAGACAGATATCGAGCACGCCCCGAGTTTCTCACAGCATCACCCAAAAGTCAAGAACTCAGCGCGACAATGCAATGTCGAAGTGCGAGGTGGGAAGTGGGAAGTGGGAAGTGGGAAGTGCCCGGCTTTGCCGGGGCTGGGAGGAATATGTTATCCGCTTCCTCTCATATATGGGCTTGCAGCTTCGCTTTGGTATGCGCGGGAAAATACCTCAAAATTGGAATAAAGAGGTGCAAATTCCCGATTTGTGGAGATAGGAGACTCGTGCCGGAGGAATTGAGGTGACTTGCTTTTTACTTGCATTTAATGACAGATAGGCTAGAATACAGTTTAGACATATGGATATCATAGATTCACTCTCTCAGTTGGCATCGCGACTTCCCCGCTTGCGTGAAACCGTTCAGACGGAGGAGGCCACGAAGAACGCGCTTGTAATGCCTTTCCTTCAGGCTCTGGGGTACAATGTTTTTGATCCTTTTGAGGTTGTCCCCGAATATACCTCTGATGTAGGTACAAAAAAGGGTGAGAAGGTGGACTATGTAATCATGAAGGATGGTGCACCTGCCATTCTTATAGAGTGTAAGGCAATTAATACTGCGCTCAACATTAACCATGCCTCTCAATTATACCGCTACTTTGCATGCACTGATGCGCGCTTTGCAATTCTGACTAACGGCGTGGAGTATAAGTTTTTTACTGATATTGAGGCTCCTAATAAAATGGATGACCGTCCTTTCTTCGAGTTCTCCCTGGAGGATGTGGATGCCCGTAAGGTTGCTGAGGTTAAGAAGTTCTCCAAATCTATGTTTGATTTGGACAATATTCTGAGTAATGCATCTGAGCTGAAATACAAGAAGCAGATTCGGCATTTGTTCAGCAAGGAACTGGAGTCTCCCTCGGAGGAGTTTGTCCGCCTCTTTGCCAAACAGGTGTATGGTGGCATGCTCACTCCCGACCGCCGCGCCCAGTTTACCACGCTGGTGAGCCAGGCTTTCCGAGAATGGCTGAATAACCGCATCAGCGAGCGTTTACAAAGTGCCTTGGATGGTGTGTCTCCTGAGGTGGTAGAGACAGTAGTTCCTGTAGCTGCGCCTGCTCCTGTACAGGAGGAAGCTCCGGAGCCGGAGGATGACGGTATTGTAACAACAGAGGATGAGCTCGAGGCTTACCATATTGTACGCGCAATCCTGTCTCAGTTGGTGGATCCCAAGCGTATTTTCCTGAAGGATACCCGCAGCTATTGCAATGTCCTTCTCGATTTTAATGTTCGCAAGCCTCTGTGCAGATTCTATTTTAAGAACTCCAAGAAGACTCTCACATTGCTTGATAAGGAACGTAACGAGAAGAATATTATACTCGAGAACATTGTAGATATCTACAAGTACTCCAATGATCTGGTTGAGTACGCTAAGTTGTATCTCTGATAGCCGGCGTTCATTCTTTTGCAAAGCCCCGGAATATACCGGGGCTTTCTGATTTATCCCATCAGGTATTCATGGGAAAGGGATTGACACTCCAGATGTGTGGATGTTATAAGGGGTGAAGAAATAAACAGATAGTATGATACGGCAGAAGATATACGACATCGTAGAACTGAAAGAGGTGAACTCGCTGGCTTCCCGCCTGTACAATCAGTTCATGCTCATTCTGGTCGTCATCAGCATGCTGCCGCTGGCATTTAAGGAGGATTACGCGATATTCGCCATTACGGATGTGGTGGTGGTTTCGGTGTTCATTCTCGATTACCTGCTGAACTGGTTCACGGCGGATATACGCTTTGGTCAACGTGGCATCTGGCCCTTTATCCGCTACCCGTTCTCACTGCCCGGCATCGTGGATATGTTGTCGATTCTTCCGGCTCTTGCCTTCATTCACGATGGCTTTCGCCTGTTGCGAATCACGCGCGGCTTGCGTATTTTGCGCATGCTGGCTGTCTTCAAGATGGTGCACCATTCTCAGAACATGGTGCTGGTGGTGCGCACCCTGAAGGAATCCCGCGATTCATTGCTGGCCGTAGGCTACCTGGCCGCGGGATATATCCTGGTCTCCTCGCTCATCATCTTCAACGTCGAGCCCCAGACCTTCCCCTCCTTCTTCGATGCCCTCTACTGGGCCACCGTCTCCCTCACCACCGTGGGCTATGGCGATATCTACCCCGTCTCCACCATAGGCCGCTGTGTCACCATGTTCTCCTCCCTCCTCGGCATCGCCCTCATCGCCCTCCCCGCCGGTATCGTCACCGCCGGCTACCTCAACGCCCTCCAATCCCTCCAGAACCAGAACAAGGAGAAGTAAGTGCTAGTGGGAGTATTGTTTGCTATTTTGATAGAATACTTTGTTTTTCTTGTTGAGTCAGTTCGTTTTTGTTCGCTTCGATATTCACAAATGGTAAAGTTCTACGCAATATTGCTGGTCGATTATTTGCCAGAGGGTTAACTAGAAATCAGACAGGATATGTATAAATTAATATTTTACACATTGGGCTTGGGGTCTGGCGTGGCATTATATATGTCTCCACGTGTGTGGGAATGGTTTACAAGTCTTTCTTTTCACAATCAATTATATAGTGTAATTTGGGGCTTGATAATTCTGATAGTTATATTGTTGGGATTGCCTAGGAAGGATGAACATAGAAAGCCTCAACCTGTATTTACATCCGCTGATTGGCAAAAGTTCTATGAAAGTGCGGAAAATCTCGAGAAATCATGGAATAATGCACTATCTCACACATCGATACTCTTGCTGACAGGCTGTGCTATTTATGGTTTCTCAGATGAATTACAAAGATCTCAGCTAAATTGGCCTATTGCTATTCTGGCCTTATCGTCTTTATTTAACGCTGTTGCATCCGCATTGTTGCCTTTATCTTCATTTTTCTATGCGACATATCCGTTCCAGAAAGATGGTTTTATTCATCGTTGCCTGTACCGTATAGTTGAAAGAATTCTCCCTATGTGGCATCTTTCTACTTTATTTGTTTGTTTGATACAAGCAATGGCAATTTCTTACATTATTCTTAATATAGCATAATTATGACTAAGGACGACTTTGTTCGGACTTTAATATCTCGTAAAGAGACAATAGAATGGGAGTATACACAGTCTGTCCATGATATACCTCCTACATTTACTTCAAAGTATGCCCAACTAAAAGTAGAGGAAAATAACAAGCCGTATAGGGTGCAATTGAATATTGTGAAGGTCCATTCTTACCCGTCTGCCCGTTATTTTCTTTGCATTCATAGCGAAAGTACATTCTTGGGCTTAATTGAAGAGTGTGATTTGGAAGACGGCACTCTTTTACAAAAGCTGTACCAAGAATCCCCTACGTTATTAGATCAGGAATTGGAAAGAATAGCTATGGCTCCAATGTGGCCTGATGTTTAGTCGATGAATTATCACCGATAAATAGGGGCAATATATGGGTATTGTGTTGTAACAACCACTGACTTCTCGTTGCAGCCTTCGTATTGTCTCGCGCGGGCTGGGTTTAGCCCTGCAGCGGCTAGGATGTTGCGGAGGTCGGCGGCAGTGTCGCGGTGGAGGAAGGTGGCGTAGGGTTCTTCGGCCAGCAGCTCGAGCTCGGCGGCTTGTGACCAGTCATCGGTGTTGTAGCTCCGGCCGTGTTCGTCGGCGGCAGTAAAAAGGGTGCTGCGGTACACGACTGCGTTTGGTGCGTAGTGGAGGGTTATCTTGGCCAGCTTGGCGATAAGTGCATCGATTTGCTCCGCATGGGCGGGAGTGCAGGGGGCGGACAGCTCGGCTTGCGGCTGGAGCAGATAATCCATGAGCGCATTTTTCGCGGCGAGGAGAATGTGCACCCAGTACCCCTGTGGGAGTTGTTCATAGTAATTCGGCAGGGGGAGTTTGGCTTGTTCGTTGTGGCAATGCTTCACGCTGAGCTGCCATGCAAGCCCGCGCTCTACCCCTTTGCTCACCAAGTCGTCCGTTGTGGCCGACATGTCATTGAAATACGGCGATTCGATGTCCAACGTGCACAGGAATGAAAATTCCGCCTGCGCATTGGTGCTGAAGGCGCATCCCGTTGAATCGATGCGGAAGAACAGCACCACCGCCGCTGATTTGATAAATGGCGTACTCCTTGCCTGTTCAAACAAGGCAGCACTCACCACCCGATTGAAAACCTGTTCCAAATCGTATTCAAACCGGATGATTCCGAACGGATTATCAAACCAAATGTTGTCCTGAAAAGAAAGGGTATGTTGGGGCATGCCGGTAGTCTATCCTGGTGCCGCTGCATATTCAAGGGTAATTTTTCCGCTTGCCCGACATCAAAAATCCCTCCATTGGAAACTTGACTCCTGCCGCCTTGCGTGTTAGTCTGAGCCTTAGTCAGACAGAACCTTATGAACTTACAGATTGCAGACGATTTTCTCCGCTTTTCCACCGGAATCCACGCGGTCGGGAGCAAGGCTCCCGCGTCCTACGTGGTCGCCATCGAGAAAACCCAAGCGGCCTTGGAGCGACATCATGTGTTTCTGTCTCCGGGCGAGAGTATATGGGATATTCAGGACGCGGCTCGTCTGCACGTGCTCTACGCTCTCGTGAAGCAGGAGCAGGCCAAAGGCGAGCAGGGGATATTCCGCGAGGAAGAATCCACAAGCTACTGGAAGAAAAGTTTCTGCTCCGCCGCCATCAATGAGTTCATCCGCTTTGTCGGCGTTGCCCGGCAGTTCGAGACGGCCAGTAGCCAAGCGCAATCCCCCGCGGACTTCACCGCCGAACTGGAAAAAATCGAAAAGAACATCTGCGGCAAGGGCAAGGAAACACTGAAACAAACGAAAGTGCGCGTGAACCAGTATCTCTTCCGCAAAATGGTGCTGGAGAATTACCGCCACCGCTGCTGCATCACCGGCCTGAGCATCCCGGAGGTCTTGCGAGCCAGCCACATCACGCCTTGGGCAGAGGATGAGGTGAGCCGCCTCGACCCGCAGAATGGCCTGTGCCTATCTGCCACCTTCGATGCCGCGTTCGACCGCCATCTCATCTCGCTCGATGAAGATCTGCGTCTCATCTTCGCCCCCTCCCTGCGGGAATACTACACTCATGATGCATTCAAGACCATCTTCCTCCCCTACGAGGGCAAACACATCGAATCCCCCGTCAAGTTCCTGCCCTCCGCCAAATACCTGCAGCAGCACCGCGCTAAGCTGGCGTGATAGCGGCGCTTATTCTTTCCAGAATGTTACCGTCGAGTTGCACAAACTATATTTTAACGCAATGAGGCATTTGAAGCGAGATGATTATGTGTTACGGGTATTGTAGTGGACATTTTTGAAATGCTATTAGGGACGTTGGGGAACTTGGGTATTATGGTCTTCAATAAAACGGAAAATCAGGTTGACTAAGGTGAGAAAAGGGGTATAAAGGACGTGTATGAGTTCTGATAGAAAGAGTGAGGCCGTGATTTCTAGTAAAACTCCATTGGGTGAAAATTTGTGCATATGGATTTTTGCCATATTAGTACTACAGATTGTCTATTGGGTTGGGGTTGTGGTGTATTTTCATGGCCCGGGGGATGCTGATCAGCATTGGGCTAATGCTGGAACGTATGGAGACATGTTCGGAGGTTTAACCTGCTTGTTTTCTGGATTAGCCTTTGCTGGCCTTATAGTGACCATTCGGCAGCAGCGCAGGGAGCTCAAAATGCAGGTTGCAGAAATGGAACGAACACGTGATGAATTTAAGAAACAAACGGAACAGTTCGAGATACAGACTAAACAATTTTCGGAGCAGTATAAAATTAACTGTATCCAAGTGCGTACCGATGACATCTATCGGCGACTTGGGGTTATACGTGAATTAATAAAAGAGGTGAAGTATACGAGAAATAACTATGTAATCACAACTGCCGGAGAAGTTATAAATAAGATGAAACCAGTCTTCTATACTGGCAACGATGCCCTGTCTGTGATGCAGAGTGATATTTTTGAAAAAATGAAAATATTGTGTTCTGAAAAATCTCTTACAGCAGGGCAAAGGAAGACGTTAGAGTTGTTTGTAAATGATATGTTGATATCCTATTTTACATGTAAACCATTCCTTGTCAGTGTTAATGGGCTTCTTGAGGATGTGTCGGAATACTTTTCGAGTTTCCCTTACCATAAAGCGCGTTTTGAAAAATTGATACTAGGTTGTCTGCCAGACGGAGCAAAAGAGTTAATGTGTTTATTTCGAGGAAGGGAATCGGAATCTAAATATATAGATGAGTTGATTGCTAAAGAATATATAACATCTTGTGATATATCCCATTATGCACTGAATAAGGATGAGTGCCGAATATTTTGGCTGTATCTTTTTAACGCTTGCCCTCTCGACGAACTGAGAAAAATGCATACTGTTTAACTAGTTCGCTATTGAATTTTCTGCATCGCAGATTTATGTTTTGAAAAACTACACCGTTTTTTGCCTCTCCTCTAATACAGTCTAAAAAATATTCATGAGCAGGATTAAAACATTAACCATATATCCGTATAACGTTCGTGTTGACAAGGACCCCCGTGACCTCTTTCAGCCGAACGTGAAAGATCTCATGCAGGAGCATATTAAACGACTGAAAAAAACTAATGTATCTAAACGATTATGGCCGTACCACAGCAATACATCTGGTGAATTTGTTCAGCTGCTTGAAATAAAGGAGTGTAAGAAATATTATTTGTTTGGCTTCGGGCGGCTCAGCATCCATGAAGGCCCGGCAAAAGGTAGCAAGAAGGGCAGCATTTCATCGTTCGATTTGGGACCAGATGAGGGATTTTCTAATTTCTGTGCAGCTTTATACGATCCGGCAACAGGCGCGTTCCTTGCAGAGCAATCAAGGGCCTCTCTGTCAGCCGAAACAATGTTGGACTGCATTCAAGAAATTCATCCGGCTCCATATACTCAAGCCTTGTATTTGGAATCAATATTGAAAAAAGATATTCTTTCGCAACTTCGAGAGGGAGTGACTGTAACTCGATTTGACTTTAAATTTTCGCCAGCTGGAATATCTCAAGCTGATTATGACGCCAATGTAGCGCTTAGTACTGCTGCCCAATTTGCAAGTAAAGACCAAAAAAAAGGCACTGTACATCTCGTTCTTGGTTCACAGGGCAACGATCGTAACATGGGCCTTAGCAGTATGGGGCAACTTCTACTTCGCGGAGCATGCAAAATTATCAGTACATACGGAGAGCATGCGCCCATCAGCAGGTGTGAAGTAAAAATCAAAGAAGAGGAAAACCTCCCGACGCAAACTCTAGACTTGCTGAAGGCAAGAGAGAAACGAAATATAGACGTAAGAGTAGGAAGTAACAAAATTGTTGATCATGCTTCTCGATATAAAGCAATCGAACAAGCATATGCAGAATGGAAACCTCAATACTTTCCCCAAATAATGTTATGACAAGAACAACAGAAGAGCGTTATCCTCATATCGTATCCCTATTATTGACGGCAATCTCAGTAACTATAGGTTGTTTTTTCGACATTTTGCCTGAGCTAAATGAGGAAATTCTGAGTTCTGGGATTACAGTGTCTTCTATTATCATCGGATTTAATGCTGTATATCGTAACACGCTGCAGACTAAGGCAAGCAAGACCATAAGGGATATTTCTAATAACCGTTTCATGGAGCTATATTTTGGCTATTTGAAAGCCGTAACTAATAGTGCCATTCGTTTTATTCTGGTTTCATTCATCATTCTCTTTGTGCCCGAATGTTTCTGGCATCACATTATCACTTTCAATGTCTGGCTGCTTTTTGCTGCAAATATGTTGCTCTGCTTCTATCGGGCAAATCACTTAGATTCTATACTCTTCGAAAGCAAGTAATCCTAAATAATTATCTTTAAAGACACTAAAAGGCACACCATGGGTTTGGGATCTATCCCTGTTTGGGATTCCTTGTTACCTCCTGATTTTGCTTGACTTCCCCAAGTATACAGATTAAGCTGCTCTTAGCTTTTCGGAATGAGCTTCATGCTTAACTCCTTTTCTCGCCCGTCGGTACTGCGAAATTAACCGGCGAGCGTTTTCTTTCCACCGCCTTCACCTTTTCGGCTCACCTTTGCCTTCCAAACACCACTGCAGCAAGAAGCAAATATCCGCTCGCGAGGCGTATAATCTAAATTTGCTTGTCGTGTGCGGACGGAGGGTATAGAATAAGCAGCATCATGAAAGGTACATTTACATATTCGAATCCGACGCGCTTGCATTTTGGTGAGGAGGCGCTGGGGAAGCTGGCTGGGGAGCTGGCGGGCTTCGGGCCGGTGGTGATGTTTTCGTATGGCCAGGCTTCTATCAAGAAGAGCGGGCTGTACGATAAGGTGATGGAGATTCTGCGGGCGGCGGGGAAGACGGTGGTGGAGGATCCGGGGGTGATGCCGAACCCGACGGTGGAGAAGCTGCGCGAGGGTGCGCGGCTGGCGCGCGAGAATAAGGTGGACCTTATCCTGGCGGTGGGCGGCGGCTCGGTGTGCGACTATGCCAAGGGCGTTTCCGTGGCGGCGTATTGCGAGGAGGACCCGTGGGAGAAATATTATGTGCGCATGGCTCCGGTGGATAACGCCATCATTCCCGGTGGGCTGTGTGCTGACGATGGCGGGCACGGGCAGCGAGATGAATGGCGGCTCGGTTATCACGAATCACGCGGTGAAGCGCAAGATTGGCCGCGTATTCGGCGATGCGGTGTTCCCGCGTTTCTCGATTCTGGACCCGGTGCTCACGCTCACGCTGCCGCGCTATCAGATGGTGGCGGGCTGCTTCGATGTGATGTCGCATATTCTGGAGCAGTACCTTTCCGGCACGGATGACAACACGAGCGATTATATTGCGGAGGGGCTGATGCGCTCGCTGGTGCACAGCAGTCGCATTGCCGCCGCGAATCCGCAGGATTACGAGGCGCGCAGCAATATCATGTGGACGGCGACCTGGGCGCTGAATACTCTCATTGCGAAGGGTAAGACGACTGATTGGATGGTGCACATGATGGGGCAGTCGGTGGGTGCGTTCACGGATGCGACGCATGGCATGACGCTGGCGGCGGTCACGCTGCCGTATTTCCGCTATATTCTGCCCTTTGGTCTGCCGAAGTTTGTGCGTTTCGCCCGCGTGGTGTGGGGTATCGACCCCGCCGGGAGATCGGACGAGGAGGTGGCGCTGGCCGGTCTGGATGCCATGAAGGCCTGGATGCAGGAAATCGATCTGGTGCTTTCGCTGCGCGAGCTGGGCGCCACGCCCGATATGCTCGATGGCATCGCCGAGGGCACCTTCCTCCTCCGCGGTGGCTACAAACCCGACCTGACAACGGCAGAAATACGAAAGATTTTAGAAGCCTGCTTCTAAGCAATGATTATTGATTAGTGATTAATGATTAATTGGTAAAATTCCCGCGCGGCCAGCAGGCCGCGCGCTGGTTTTATGCGGATGTGGGAGGGGGCGGGCGCCAGGTTGCAATGCACCAGCATGGCAAGCCCGCCCAGATCACTCCCTCCACCCCGCGCCACCCGCAAATAATCTCCCCAAGGCTAAACAGCCCGCTACCCCTAATTATTGCCTATTAGAACGGTTCTAAATTACGAAGTGCGAGTTACGAATTACGAAGTATGATGTTCCCGCGCGGCCAGGGGCCGCGCGCTGGTTTTAACCGGCGACGGGAGAGGTCGGGGCAGGGTGAAAACACTCCTGCGGAGTGAATGAAGGATGAAAACGGGGAGACCCCTCCGAATGAAAACGCCCGCCGGGGGGCGGCGGGCGTTCAGCCTGCGCTTCCTGCGAAGCTTCGGCCTGACAAGGATATCCCCTCCGGTGCCGGAGATGCCTGCACCGGAGGGAGATGGTGGTTACTTCGCCTCTGCAAGGGCGGCCTGGGCGGCGGCGATGCGGGCGGTGGGCACGCGGTAGGGCGAGCATGAGACGTAGGTGAGGCCGATCTTGTGGCAGAACTTGACGGAGGCGGGGTCGCCGCCGTGTTCGCCGCAGATGCCCATCTTCATGCCGGGGCGGGTGGAGCGGCCCAGCTTCTCAGCCATCTGCATGAGCTTGCCGATGCCGTCCTGGTCGATGCTGGCGAAGACGTTGGTCTTCACGATTTCGAGGTCGCGGTAGTGGGGCAGGAAGGAGCCGGAGTCATCGCGGCTCATGCCCATGCCGGTCTGGGTGAGGTCGTTGGTGCCGAAGGAGAAGAACTCGGCGGTTTCGGCAATCTCATCGGCGGTGACGCAGGCGCGGGGGATCTCAATCATGGTGCCGACCTTGTAGGCGATGCTGCGGCCCTTCTCGGCGAAGACCTCGGCGGCGACGCGGTCGATGATTTCCTTCTGCAGGTCGAGCTCGCGCTTGAAGGCCACGAGGGGTACCATAATCTCCGGTTTCACCTCGATGTCCTCTTCCTCCTGCACCTCGATGGCGGCCTCGATGATGGCGCGGGTCTGCATTTCGGTGATTTCGGGGTAGTCGATGCCGAGGCGGCAGCCGCGGTGGCCGAGCATGGGGTTGAACTCATGGAGCTCCTGCACGCGGCGCATGATGATTTCCACCGGCATGCCGAACTTCTGGGCCAGGGTGAGCTGCTGCTCCTTGGTGTGGGGCAGGAATTCGTGCAGGGGCGGGTCCAGCAGACGGATGGTGGCAGGCAGTCCCTTCAGGGCGGAGAAGATGCCCTTGAAGTCGCTCTTCTGGAAGGGCAGCAGCTGGGCCACGGCGCTCTTGCGGTCATCGATGCGGTCGGAGAGAATCATGCGGCGCATGAAATCAATGCGGTTGCCGGAGAAGAACATGTGCTCGGTGCGGCAGAGACCGATGCCCTGGGCGCCGAAGGCGAGGGCTGCGGCGGCCTGGTCCGGGGAGTCAGCATTGGTGCGCACGCCCAGCTTTGTGGCCTTGGCGCACCAGTCCATCACGCGCTGGAAATCGCGGTAGGTCTGGCTCTGCTCGGGCTTCATGGTCTTGCGGATGAGCACCTGGATGATTTCGGAGGGCGCGGTGGCCAGCTCACCGGCATAGACGAGGCCGGCGGTGCCGTCCAGGGAGAGGTATTCGCCTTCCTTGTAGGTCTTGCCATCGATATCGATGGTGCGGTTGTTGTAGTCGATGGTCATTTCGCTCACGCCGCAGACGCAGACCTTGCCCATCTGGCGGGCAACGAGGGCAGCGTGGCTGGAGAGACCGCCGCGGGCGGTGAGGATGCCCTCTGCGGCAATCATGCCGCGCAGGTCCTCGGGGCTGGTCTCCAGGCNNACCGCGCTGGGCGGCTTCCACGCAGCGGGAGGCGTTCAGGTAAATGCGGCCGGAGGCAGCGCCGGGGCCGGCATTCAGCCCCTTGGCAATGGGTTTGGCCTTGCGCACGGCTCCGTCGTCGAAAATGGGGGCGAGCACCTGGTCTACCTGGTCGGCGGGGATGCGGCTCACGGCGGTCTGCCAGTCGATGAGGCCTTCCTTCTCCATATCGCAGGCGATGCGGAAGGCGGCGATGCCGGTGCGCTTGCCGTTGCGGGTCTGGAGCATGTAGACCTTGCGGTCCTGGATGGTGAACTCGAAGTCCTGCATGTCGCGGAAGTGGTTTTCCAGTGTCTTGCGGATGGCGCAGAGCTCCTGATAGGCAGAGGGCATCACCTCTGCCAGGCGGGCGACGGGGTCGGGGGTGCGCACACCGGCCACCACGTCCTCGCCCTGGGCGTTCATGAGGAACTCGCCGTAGAATTCATTGGTGCCGGCGGCGGGGTTGCGGGTGAAAGCCACGCCGGAGCCGGATTCATCGCTCGTGTTGCCGAACACCATGCACTGCACGTTCACGGCGGTGCCCCACTCGCTGGGGATGCCGTATTTCTGGCGGTAGGTGATGGCGCGCTCGTTGTTCCAGGAGCCGAACACGGCGCCGATGGCACCCTGCAGCTGGTCCCACGGGCTGGTGGGGAACATCTCGCCGGTGCGCTTGAGCACCAGGGTCTTGAAGCGGCTCACCAGCTCCTGATTATCCTCGGCGGTGAGCTCGGAGTCGGAAATGTCCTGGCCGTAGCGTTCCTGCTTCAGCGCGTGGATGACGCTCTCGAAGGGTTCCATGTCCTCGTTCTCGTTTTTCTGCACACCCATGACCACATCGCCGTACATCTGCACAAAGCGGCGGTAGCAGTCCCAGGCAAAGCGGGGGTTGCTGGTGGCCTGGGCCATGGCGGCCACGGTTTCATCGTTCAGGCCGAGGTTCAGGATGGTATCCATCAT
>DEPT01000025.1:0-3241 GCA_002358905.1 Akkermansiaceae bacterium UBA3385 | reverse complement strand
TCCATCATGCCGGGCATGGATTCGCGGGCACCGGAGCGCACAGAGACGAGCAGGGGCATTTCTGCGGTATCACCGAACTTGCGGCCCACCAGCGCTTCCATCTTCGCGATGCCTTCCTTCACGCAGCCGTCAAGCTCTGCGGGGTAGGTGCGGCCGTTGTCGTAGTAATAGGTGCAGACTTCTGTGGTGATGGTGAAGCCTGGGGGCACCGGCAGACCGATGCGGGCCATTTCGGCCAGGTTTGCGCCCTTGCCACCGAGCAGGGCCTTCATGCTGCCGTCGCCATCGGCGGTTCCGCCGCCGAAATGATATACTATCTTGTTCATCTTGGTATGCTTCTTGGTGTGAAAAAAATGATAAGGTGTCCATGTTACGCTCTGGCTGTTCTGGTGTCAAGTATCCCGCGCGTACATAATGCGCGTATGACAAAAGGATTGACGATTGACTATTGACGATTGACTATTGACGATTGACTATTGACCCGGCGCGTGTCTTGCTGCTTCTTCATAAGCCGCATAGTCAACACTAATCATTGCCCATTGTTTACTCATTTCAAACGAGTGTGTAAAAAATCGGAAATTTGATGTCGTTTGCGCTTGACCGTATCGCTGTGATGTGGTAGCGTGCCCTCAGCGGACACAGACGCCGCAGTAACGTATATTCCACCAAACGATGTCTACAGAACTTCCCCAGAAAGTCCATTCCCAAGCAACTAGTGGACGAATCACGATTGTTGCTGCCCGCTATAATGAGAAGTACACAGACGCACTTCTGCAGAATTGTCTGGATGAGCTGGCGGAGATGGCTCCCGGGGTAGAGGTGGAAGTGGTGCGCGTGCCGGGTGCCTTTGAGGTGCCAATGATGGTGAAGCGCTCTATTGTGCAGCCGGTGAGCGGTGAAACGCCCGATGCTGTCATTGCCTTTGGTGTCATTCTGCGTGGCAGCACGGCTCATGCGGATTTGATTGGTACCGCCATCACAAATCAGCTGATGAGCACAACGTGCGAGTTCATGGTGCCGGTGGTGCATGAGGTGCTGCTGCTCAATAATGAGGAACAGGCTTTTGCCCGCTGTATTGCCAGCTCGCTGAATCGTGGCCGTGAGGCCGCCCGCGCAGCCATTGGCATGCTGAATGTGCTGCAGGACCAAGCGGATGAATCCCGCTTCCAGGCACGCCGTACCCAGGTGAGCCGTACGGGCTCCCTTATCTGATATCATTTGAAGAGAGACGATTATGAATATTTCCCGAAGCAAGGTGCGCCAGGGTGCGCTGAATTATCTTTACACGTATCTGGCAAATGGATCCCAGCCGGTGGAGACACAGTTGTTCTGGTCTATTTCCCAGGAGAAGGAGCGCGACCACTACCGCACGGCTCTGGCCAAGGCGTTGCTGCACGCTTGCCGCGCCACGGCAGATTCTGCCCGTCTGCTGCTTGACCGCGTGACGACGGTGGAGAATTACATGCACGCTGATATGACGGCGGCTACTCTGCGTGAGGATATTGAGCGCTACAGTAACCAGTCTTCCAATTTTGATGCGGCCGTGAAGGCGCTGCAGTATTGCTATGCCGACAAACGCCGCGACACCACGGACCAGCTGCTGCTCTGCACGGGCGATGTACTGCGCCTGGCAGCTGCTGTGATGGGGCTGGGCCGTGACCTGCTGCCGCATTTTGCGGATTTTCCGGCATACCGCCAGCAGCTGGAGCCCCTGGCTGCTGTCATTAACCGCCGCGCCCGTATGTTCCAGGTGTGTGTGGATTTGTCTACCCCGCTGAAGGCGCTGAAGGATAACAAGGAATATGCCGGCCTGGTGCGCCAGGCGCAGGATATGGAGGAGCTGCGCCCTGCGGTGGAGTCTCTGGCCAAGGGTATCATTGCCCATATCCCCCTGATGGAACCCCGCCTGGAGGCTCTACTGGCCAATTATTCCCTGGAGCGTCTGGATATGGTGGACAAGGCTATTATCTACCTTTCTCTGTATGAGCTGCAGGAGAACGGACTGGATGTGCCCATCGTGGTATCGGAGGCTACGGCCCTGGCCAATGAGTACTCCGGCTCCAAGAGTGCCCAGTTCATTCATGGCATCATTGCGGCTGCCGCCAAGAACTAATCCTTATGGCTAATTTCTTTTCCCGCCTGGTAGATAAGTTCCTCGGCGAACCCGAAATCGACTGGGATGAGCTGGAGGCTGACCTGATTTCATCGGATATCGGCGCCAAACGCGTGATTCCGCTTATCGAGGAGTTGCAGGAGCAGAATTCGCAGGATGCCTGCGACATTGTGGACTATATCAAGGCCCAGTTGCGGGCTGCATTTCCCGCTGCTCTGCCGCAGCTGCCCGCCCCGGTGGCTGGTAAGCCGGTGGTTATCATGATGGTGGGGGTGAATGGCGCGGGTAAGACGACCACCAGTGCCAAGCTGGCTCATCTGCTGCAGAAGCAGGGGCACAAGGTGCTGCTGGCGGCGGCTGATACGTTCCGCGCGGCGGCTGTAGAGCAGCTGGAAAGCTGGGCTACACGTCTGAATGTACCGCTGTACAAAGGGCGCGATAACCAGGACCCCGCCTCCGTGTGTTATGAGGCACATACCCGCGCTATTAATGAGGGGGTGCAGTACCTCATCTGCGATACCGCCGGGCGTTTGCACACGCGCCACAATCTCATGGAGGAGCTTTCCAAGATTCGCCGTTCCATAGCCAAGCAGGATGCCGATGCACCGCAAGCCTGTTACCTGGTGGTGGATGCAACTACGGGAGGTAATGCACTGATGCAGGCCCGCGAGTTCCACAAGGCCACGCCGCTCACGGCGGTGGTGGTCACGAAGATGGACGGCTCCGGCAAGGGCGGTGTAGCTGTGGCTATTCAGGATGAGCTGCAGATTTCTCCTGTATACCTCGGCGTGGGTGAGGGGAAGGATGATCTCATTCCTTTCAATGTGAACGAATACGTGGATACCCTGCTGTGATGGCCATGGATTGTCTGCTCGAATACACGCGCGAGGCCTTGGTGGAGCTGCTGGGCTCCATGGGGCACAAGGCTTTCCGTGCCACCCAGCTGCAGGAGTGGATATGGAAGCACCGCGTTACTTCCTTTGAGCAGATGAGTAATCTGCCCCCGGCGCTGCGTGCGGAACTTGCCGCGCGTTTCTGTCTGCGCCCGCTGCAGGTGGTGGAGGTGAATGAGAGCACTACCGGCACGACTCGTAAGTTTCTTTCGCGCATGCAGGATGGCCACCTGGT
>DEPT01000074.1 GCA_002358905.1 Akkermansiaceae bacterium UBA3385 | reverse complement strand
AGCTGCACCGCCATGCTGCGGTTCGCCATGGCATTCACAAAGGCGCGGCTGGCTTCAAGCTGGCCCCAGTTGCTCTGTACCAGCGCATCCGCCACAGGGGTAGTCTGCACTACATGCGCAGGCAGGACTTCTGCAGCCAAGGCTTTCTGCTGTCTCTGCGGATTCCAGCGACCATTCACCGTCAGTGTCAGAGCCTTGCCCGTGTTCGTGATGGTGCAGTCATCCTCATCCACACCGAAGATGGAGCAGTAATCCTCACTACCAGAGTAGTTATTAAAGGTCAATACCTTATACGTCTTACCCCGGGTGAAATTGTAATCCAGTATAATGCTGCTGCCGCTGTTCAGGGTGAGAGTTCCTTTCACCTTCAACGTCACCGGCTTGCTGCCGCTCATCGTCAGAGTACCGCCATTTTTAATAGTCAGGCTGCCGGCACTCAGTTTGCCATTCAGACGCAGCTTCGAATCATTACCGATGATAAGGCTCTGCTTCACTGTCAGCTGCTGAGCCTTTAAGCCTCTGATGGTCATATCTGCATCGCTCAATGTGAGATTTTCTGCGGTCACTTTGCCATTAGTGAACACGGACGCATCGTGCAGATTCATATTTTCCTTCACGGTAATGGCTACCGGCTTACGGTCAGACGTCTTCAATGTTCCGCCATCCAGATTCAGCGAGGCCACATTGAGCTTTCCTTCCAGTACCATGGTAGCATCATCCCCGATGCGGACTGAGGTTTTCCTGCTATTCATCCCGCGGTCATCCACGACCAGGCGCGCATCATCCCCGAGAGTCAACACGCTGGTCGTGATTTTTCCAGACTCCTCAAGTTCAACATTACCAGTGACCACCACGGTGCCGTTGCCGGTAAGCGTTCCCTCGATGGTACCTCCGACCAATGTAGCAGTCTTACTGATATTCAGCACGGAGCCTCTTTCCAATTCGCCTTTTATCAGCGTGTAGGAACCGGTGTATTTCTTGCCCCCCTTGATGAGCACTTCTCCAGTCTGCACAATATCATTGGTCACAGCCTTGGAGGCCAGATTCAGTATGCCATTCTGCACATACACATCCCCCTGCCCCAGTGATGTCGCATCTTTTACCTTGATGGTGCCGGAATGCAGATATGTATCCCCCGTCCAGCGATTGTTTCCCGCATTCAGAGTGAGAGTGCCCTTACCCCGTTTGGTCAAGTCGCCATCACTGGACAATGCTCCAGGATTCTTCTTACTGTTCTTGAGGGTCAGATTCTTGTTGATATTGACAAATATCGCGCCAGGCGCCACGTCTCCTATAAGACTCAGGCTTCCCTTCCTGTTAAGATGCAGTTCTGTTTCTTCATTCACCTCATGGCCAGAAAGCACAGAAGAACCAGGACTGTAGGGACGGAGCGTTTCCGGCTCCTCCATCATCTGAGTGTTCTCCTCTGTAGTATCCGGATTCACCGTCCACTGGACTACATGCACCGTTGTCTCTCCGGACGTCACCGTATATTCTACCTTTCCCTCCTGAGAAAGGTGTGTGGAAGCCTCAGCGGCAGTAAGCACTGCGCCCCATGTTCCGCCCACTGCAACTACACAGGACAGAACGGCCCGACGAAGCAAAACAGGAAGATGTGTTTTCATAGCAGGATATATACTTATCTGTTACGCCCCCAAGACTACGCCCCGGAAAGGCCAAAGTCAAGCTTATACCATACTATTTTGGTATTATTTTAACAAAATCATGTCCTTTTTATAGACTTTAACATAAAAAGTACTCATTTTCTGCTGAAAAAGGATAAATTCATCACTCGGAGCAGAGCAAAAACAAAAGAATCACACCGCCCAGATACCGCCACGGCTGAGGGCTACCTGCAAGGAATCGAGAACTTGCTCAGGAGTATATCCGGCCTCACGGAGTGAGGCAATGGAACGAGCGCCATCGCGCTTGGCGAGTCGTTTTCCGGCGTTATCCTTCAGGAGGGAATGGTGACAATACTGGGGAACAGGCAAGCCCAGCACACCCTGCAAGGCTCGATGAATATGCGTGGAATCGAACAAATCCGCCCCTCGGGTCACATGGGTCACCCCCTGTGCTGCATCATCCACCACCACGGAAAGGTGATAGCTGGCTGGAAAATCCTTGCGGGCAAGAACGACATCGCCATAGGCAGTTGGTACACAGCGCTGAGTGCCGCGGTGCATATCATGCCAGGTGGGGCAGCCGATGAGGTCCTGGACCCGCTGCATATCCAGTCGCCAGGTGTGCGGCACCCCGGCTGCGAGTTTTTCCGCCACCAGGTCCGGGGGCATAGAACGGCACGTGCCGGGATACAGATAGCCCAGCGTTGCATGCGGCGCACGCCCCATTTCTGCTACCTGATTACGGATTTCGGTACGAGTGCAGAAACAAGGATAAAGCAGCCCCATGCCACGAAGTTGCTCCAGAGCTGCGCGATATATATCAAAACGCCTGGTCTGCACCATGACCTCGCCATCGAATGCCAGCCCGAGCCACCGCAGGTCCTCATACATGAGGGCCAGGTATTCGGGATGCTGGGCACGCTGGTCGATGTCCTCCACGCGTAATAAGCAACGCCCGCCATGAGCATCCGCCAGACGGCGGGCCTGCAGAGCTGCCAGCAAGTGGCCCACATGAAGCGGGCCACTGGGACTGGGAGCAAACCGGGTTACAACAGTACCACGCCGTGGCATCAGAACTTGGCTTTGAGAATAATTTCCGACACGCGGCGAGCCCCCTCGCCCGCCATGGTGGAGCGAGGATACAGACACTGTGCCCGATAATAATTGGAAAGCGCAGAGCCGTACTCACGGCGATCCTCACATGTTCTGGCATTTTCGAGAGCCTTAGTGAAATCATGTGCACCGAGAGCAAAACGATTCAGGGCATCGCGGTAGCGCGGGTCTTCCTTAAAGCGGGCATCCTTCTCTCCCTGTTCGAGCAGCATTTCGTATGCCATGCAAGGGCCCATGGTCGCGTCCTGCTTTGCGGCTACATCCAGCTGAGTAAGCATACCATCAATCGTACCGATGAGCGTAATGGCATCCTTATACTGCTGCTTAAGCTCCGAATCAATGGCCACCACCTCGAACTTATCCTGCTCGTTGTAAATGGTGCGGAATTCCTTGCGGGCTATGAGGGTTCGGAATTCATCGCGCACCGGGTCCTGGTTATCCAGAGCTTCGAGCTGCTGGCGGCCCTTCTCCAGATTCGGATTCTTCGGCCATATAGAACCTGCCTTCGTGATTTCTGCGTTAAACGTTTCATCATCTCCGGCCTTGAGCGCCTTGGCTGCATTACGCAAGTGCAGGTCACTCTGTGCCTTTTTCCCGGCGCAGTAACTGGTCAGCATCGAATCATCGAAATCCGGGTCAAGCTCTTTCATTCTGGAGGCAATTTCCTCCAATGCGCCGTAATCCCGGGCATTGAGCGTGGTAAGGGCCTTGCGCCGCAGCGACCAGAACTCGGCAATGCGGCGGCGGCTCTCCACCGGGAACGTGGCCACACTCTGCATATATTCACCCACTGCAACCGCCTGAATCAGGCTCTGGGTGGCATCCGAAAGCTTGTTCTGAGCCAGCATGTTAGCCACAGCCTCCATGTTCTGGTCCACATCATGGCGCATGTTGGAAGCGATAGTGGCCATGGTGTTCACCGTGGGCGGCATACCGGCGCCACCTTCAAAAATGCGGGCGGCATCCGAATCGCTATTCAATTTAAGGGTGGTATCACCATCCCGGAACACATGCCGGTACACATAGGCGCCGATAAGGGCGTGGTCATACCGGCGCTGCATTAGCATGGAGACTATGGTACTCTGAAAATTGACTTTTGCCAGTTCCATGGACGCAATACTATCGGCATCATTCTTGACACCAGAGGCTTCCAGCGAAGCAATTTTCTTGGTATTGTGAGCAATGGCAAACGTATTTGTCTGGGTTTTAGACTCACCGCCATTCTGCCCGACTTTCTTATTTGTGCTGGTACCACGCCCCGTGTTACGGTTGGTCATTGAATTGGTCTTATCCACCAACTTATCGATTTCTTTTTGCAGGGCCTCATTCTGGCGGTCGCGGGAACGATTAGCATACTGAACAGCAATGGCACTGGCTATGGTACTGGCAAGGGAACCGGAAATGCCACCATCGCCAGGGTAATCGTTCATATCGTACAGCGCATTACCAATCTGCACCAAGGTCTCACTTCCGATTTCTCGACGTGAACGGGCTGATTTCTGAGTCAGTTTCAGCAGATTACGCAACTTCTTGTGATAACGCTTGGCTTCCGTGCTGTCATCTGGGTTCTGCTGCAGGTATTTTTCGAAACGGGCACGCACCAGCGCGTTGTTCCCCACATCGAACTTTGCCCCATTATAACTCATGGTGTCGGATGCGGGGTCCAGAAGCGGAATCTCCATGCCGAGGACCTGAGGATTCGGAGTTTCGCCGCTTTCTGAATCAACATAGGACTGACCGATTTTAGGAGCAACAGCTCCACCGGCAGACTGACTCTCCGCAGTCTCCTCCGTCCGGGGCTTACCAAGTCCCTGCGCATAGGTCACATGTACACATGCAAGCCCGCACACCAGAGGCAAAAGTTTTATATAAGAAATAGCACTCATCTTTACTCCGTTTCCACATTCTTGACAACCATCACACCTTTAACATCCAGGCCATCTGCGTCCTTTCCATTCATGCACACCACATGAAAGCAGAAAGTATCGCCTCGAGTCAGGTTCACACGCCCGGTCACCCCGCTATGCACAAGCAGGGGCAGACGCTCCTGAGGATTTCCCGGCAGAGACACCGCCACCAGACGGTCATTCCCCAGTGTCTCGATATTCTCCACACGGGCTTTGAGTCGATAGGTATTCCCTGTGAGACGGGAAGCATCCTGCCGATAGTCTGCCACGCTGAAACGGGAATCCGGCGAATCCTCGTGTTTATCAGAAGGTTTCATCAGAACGGCGGCCACTACGGCCAACAGCACCACACCACCGCCCCCCAGAAGAAGCGGCAGCGGAGTTTTCTTATTTTTGGAAGAGCGTCGTTTTCTAGCCATACAGGTTTCTGTTGTTCAGGTAAATTTTATTCCCATCGGGTGCGGCGAATGCCAACATAGGTGAGCCCGATACCCACCACCACATGCAGCAGGAGCACTACAAGGCACAGGGTTTTATCTGCAAACGTTGTCTGCACAATGCTGTTTACCGCCTTAAGGACCTCAGAATCCAGCCCGCCATTGACACTTCCGCTCCAGGCCCAGTAGGCAGAAATGAAAGGCTGGGTAAACTTTTCCACAAACTCCGGCAGAGCCAGCACGGCACCGGAAAGCGGAAGCTGGAAGCCTACCAGATAGATACTGAGCAGGGACGCCTGATCCGGAGTCTTGCAATTAGCAGAAATACCCAGGCACATGGTGGTCATCGCAGCATTGGCAAGCAGCAGGAAAATGAGATGATTGACCACATCCCCACGCAAAGGCCAGCAGTATTGCACAAAGGTAAACATCCACAAACTCTGCACAAGAACCAGTACACTCAGGAAAATCAGTTTGGAGGCGAGATAAGCACCGACGCCGGTACCGGCAAACTTTTCTTTTTCCATGATAAGACGTTCGCCGGCAATTTCGCGGGAAGCGTTGTTGGAGCCCATGAGCCCCAGCAGAATCACCTGGAACATGATGATACCGGAAACGGCGGAGCCCACGCGGGCACGCACTTCCGCCTGCGCCTGCTGCGCCTGCACTTCCGCAGCAAGATCAGAACCCATGGTATCCGTCAGCTGCAGCAGCTGGTCCTGCCCCTTGCTGGAAAAAAGAGCTACCAGAATCGGGAAAATCACAATCATGGCAACCTGCAGACAAAGCTGGGTGCGATCCCGGAACAGAATAGTAAACCGGCGTTGCAACAAAGTGCCCATCTGAGCCATGAAGGAAGGCTGAGGCACCTCGTCCTCGTCTTCCTTGCTGGCGAGGGGCTCCGGCGGAGCCATTCCCAGAGCTCTGAACTTCTGTTCATGTTTCTTTTCCAGGCGCTGGTAGTAATCTATACGGTGCTTAAGCCAGCTCTGGCGCCAGGCATCGGGCTCCCGTAGTGCAAGTTTGGGATACACCTCCTCAAAATCGCTCTCACCGAAATAATGCACCATGAGGTCAGGAGAACCGTGATATGCCAGATTCCCGCGAACCATCACAATAACACTGTCGTAGAGTTCCATCTGTGCCAGGCTGTGCGTCACCGATAAAACGATACGGCCGTCCTTCATGCTAAGCTGATGCAGAAGCTCAACAATCTCGCGTTCGGAGCGTGGGTCCAGTCCACTGGTCACCTCATCGCAAAGCAGAATACGAGGACTGCTCACCAACTCCATAGCCAGGGAAAGTCGGCGTTTCTGTCCACCGGACAGCAGTTTGACAGGGCGCTCTGCTATTTCGCTCAGTCCGGTTTCTTCCAGCACGCTCTCAATGATGACATCCAGTTCCTCATCATCGGCATCCACGCGCAGGCGCGCGGAACTCTCTATATTTTCCTCCACGGTCAGTTCCTCATAAGCAATACTGAACTGGGGAACGTATCCAATTTCATACGGCTCAAAATCACCATCCTCCGCAAGATCCCGCCCCATCCAGAAAAAACTGCCGGAGGTCGTCTCCTTGATACCGGCTATTGCCTTGAGCAAGGTCGTCTTGCCACAGCCGGAAGGCCCCACAATGGCAGCAAAATGGCCTCGGGGAATACTGAAGTTGACATCATTGAGCAAAAAGAGACTCTCGCCATCATTATCAACCTCCAAACAGATATTGCGCGCTTCCAGCATAAGTATAGTACGATAACTTCAGGAGTGTAACACAACTGTATTCCGGTTGCAAGCACGCAAGAGCTTCACAGTCACATTTTCCGCCTATTTATGGCTTGCGTTCTTGTTTTTTTCTGATACTATGACATGCAAGTGCAACCAGAAGATACCAGCGCAACTCCGGATGACAACGAGCTCGAACAGCTCGCTGCCCGCACGCGCCGCAGCCTCATCATGCGCCTGGGCGACTGGAAAGACCAGCGGAGCTGGGATGAATTTTACCGCACTTACTGGAGACTGATATATTCCGTTGCCATCAAAGCCGGGCTCAGAGAGGACGAGGCTTGGGATGTCGTCCAGGAAACGGTACTGACCATTGCAAAACAAAGCCTGAAGAACACCTACGACCCTGAGCGGGGCTCCTTCAAAATGTGGCTCTGGAATGTCACACGCTGGCGCATCAATGACCAGTTCCGCATGCGAGGCAAAGCACCCCAGGCTGCTTCCAACGCAGGAGAGGACACGCCCACGCGCGAACCGGTAGAGAACATACCGGACACATCCAGCAATAATTTCTCGGAAATGTGGGAGCGCGAATGGCAACAGAACGTCATGAAAGCAGCCCTGGAGCGCGTCAAGATGCGTGTTTCCCCCCGCCAGTTCCAGATTTTTGATTACAACGTGCTGCAGGGCATGGGTGCCACCGAGGTACGCCGCCGCCTTGGCGTAAGCATGGCTCAAGTATACCTGGCCAAGCACCGAGTCGGCACCATTCTCAAAAAAGAAATTGCCTACATCCGCGAGCAGGAAAAGTGATTTCCCGGCAGAATAATGATGACACAGCGGAGGGGTTTTCTGACTTGCAACGCCGCAGGAAAAGCGTAGAATAGCCGCATTAGCACGTTTTCATCATGAGCGCACTCGAATTCATCCGTAAAAACTCGCTTCTCGTACTCATCGTGGTGGCCGGCGTTGGCCTTGGTCTGCTGATGATGGACTACGGTGACCGCGGCAGCATGTTCGTTAAGGATTATTACATCCAGGTGAATGGCACAGGATATTCCTATCCGGAAACCGCCAATCTGGGAGAAAATGGTCAGCACTACATCCAGACGCTGCACAACACCACCAACAGCAAGCTCCGCACCATGTTCGACAAAAACGAGGATGAAGAGCTTGACGCCACCGAAATGGCAGCTCTCCAGGCATGGACTACCCAGCACCCGGAATACGACCGCTTTGTGCAGTTCATCAACAGCATCTACCAGGGATGGTGCTATGGCTTTGCCGATGACACCGCAGTAAACATTGCCGTAAACCGTGCTGTAATTCAGGCGCAGGCCAAGGAACTGGGCATTTCTCCTTCCAAGGAGCAGATTGACACCTACCTGCAGGCCATGCCGGTCTTCAAGAAGGCTGACGGCAGCTTTGACCAGGAACTTTACCAGCGTCTTACGGGATTCCGTAATGGCGCAGCCAACCACCAGCAGGAAACCGCATTCCGTACTGTTATTGCGGATATGATGGTATGGGAGGCTGTAAGTAATCTCATGACTGACGGGCTGCAGCTGCAGAACAAGAGCACCAGCGACCTGGTGGACGTGATGAACCAGCAACTGCGTGGCAAAACCGCCTGGCTGGCCAAAGAATCGGTTCCTGCTCCTGCAGCCGCTACAGAGGAAGAAATCAAAGCTTTCTGGGAGCAGCACAAGGATAACTACAAGAGCGAGGAACGCCGCATTGTTTCTGTATACACCCTGACGCCCGCCGAAGGCTCCAATCTGGACAGCCTGATGGCCACCGCCGATGCGCTGATGCAAGATCTCTCCCAGGCCAACGGCAAAGGCTTTGATGCCAAGCTGGCCGCCGCTGCCGAAAATCCGGAGAATGAACCTTTCACCTATCTGACCGCTGAGAGCCGCAGCCACAACACATTTGCGCTCTGCACCTTGAAGGATGCACCGGAAGCCATGCGCGTGCAGGTAGAGCACAATGGCAACACCACCACGCTTGCGGAAATTGCATTCAAGGAAGTGGAAGCAGCTCCCGCCGTGGCCGAATTTGAAGCAGCCCAGGCTGCCGGTACGGAAGACGACCTGGCCACTATTCGCCAGGTGCGCGGTTACTTCCCCACCAGCAACGGCAAGATTGCCTTTATCCGCGTGGAAGCCATTGAGCAGCCCTCCGTTCTGAGCTACGAACAAGCCAAGGATGCCGCCGCTGCTGATTTGCAGACAGAGCGCGTAGCAAATGCGCTTACTGATGCCTCCAACAGATTGTATGAAACGATGACCGCAGCCTGCAATGAGAGTGGTATCGATGCCGCTTTCACCAAGGCTGCAGAAGCTGGTGCCATTGTAGAGGATTTCGGCCCGGTAGGCCTTGGCATCTCCCACAAGGGGCTCCCCATGGGCCTTGAAGTTCAGGCTCTTATCAGCATCCCTAACGGCAAGCTTGCCCCCATGGTCACGCTTAACGGCGGAGCTCGCATCACAGGCGTGACTGGCCGCACCGTAGAAAACAGTGCTCAGTATACCGCCATGAAGTCTTTCATGTACATCCCTGCCATGAATGAACGTCTGCGCGGCAATGTACTGCTGGACTGGCTGCGCGATGCTTACACACGCTACAACGTACGGCTCTCCGAGCACATCAAACTTAATAACTGATTAACGTAGAAGTAATAATTCGTCATGGCCCTGCCTGCACAAACTAAATACATCGTAGGCAATGAGGCCTGCGAACGATTCAGCTTCTATGGTATGCGAAGCATCCTCGTCGCGTATATGACGGGGATGCTTCTCATGTCTAAGAACGAAGCCACAGAGGTAGTTCACCTTTTCATCGCCTGCACCTACCTGATGCCCCTGCTCGGCGCATGGCTTGCAGACCGTTTTCTCGGGCGTTACCGCACCATTATTTCCATTTCCCTGCTCTATTGCCTTGGCAATGCGGTACTGGCCATGGCAGATTTTGCGGGGGACACAGAAACACGCAAATGGATTCTCTTTGCAGGTCTGACAATCATTGCCATCGGTGCTGGCGGCATTAAACCTTGTGTATCAGCATTTGTGGGGGACCAGGTACCCGCCAGTGAAAAGGAAGGGCCAACCATGACCCGTCTGTATGCAGCTTTCTACTGGTCTGTCAACCTGGGCTCCTTCTTTTCGTTCCTGGTCATACCCTGGGTACGCCAGAACTGGGGATACAGCTGGGCCTTTGGTATTCCTGGCATCTTCATGGCCCTGGCCACCCTCATTTTCTGGCTCGGGCGCCACAAATACAACCATGTTCCCCCCACCCAGCCGGAGTTCCTGAAAGCACTCCTTACGCGCATTTTCCGAGGCGCAACCTGTGCATGTGAGAAATTCGGCGGAGAATCCGTCTCACGCGCCACAAATACAGCCATCGGTATTGCGGCATTCGTTGTCATTGCCCCAATCGTGGTGCTCCTGGGCAACTGGACACACAGCGGAGCTTCTGAACTGGCCACCCTGAGCGGAGCCGGAGAAACAGCATCTGCGCTGTTTGGACTTCTGTCACTTCTGCTTTACATCGCCGCCCTGCTCCTCGCAGGTCTGAAACTGGCAGCCACCACTGGCATGAAAGGATTCATAGGCGCAGCAGGCAGCATGATTTTCAACTCCAAAGCTGATACAGACACCCATTTTTCTGAAAGCGAGCAGCGCGGTGTACGCAACATGGTACGCGTGCTCATCGTTTTCCTCATGATTATCCCCTTCTGGAGTCTCTATGACCAGACTGCCTCCTCCTGGGTGCTGCAAGGCAAGGAAATGCAGAGCATTGACTTAAGTTGGGGCAGCATCAACTTCTGCTTTGGCGCAGAGGAAATGCAGAGCTTTAATCCTCTGCTCATCATGATTTTCGTACCTTTAGTCACCTTGTTTGTATACCCCTATATCGGCCGCTGGGGTGCACCGCTCAAACGCATGGGCATGGGTATCCTGATGGCGGGTATAGCCTATGGCGCAGTAGCCGCCCTGCAGCAGAGAATCGATGCGGGCGTACAGATGAGCATCCTCTGGCAGTGCATCCCCTATTTCCTGCTGACTATCTCCGAAATACTGGTCAGCACTACAGGTCTTGAGTATGCTTACACCGCCGCTGGCAAGAACCTCAAGAGTATTGTATCCAGCTTCTGGCTGCTGACCAGCACACTGGGCAACCTGTTGGTCGTATTCCTGACCAGCCTGGTGAATGATCCCGCCAGTGTACATGCATTCATACTGTATGGCTGCATGTCCCTTTGCGTAGGCTTCATCTTCCTCTATGTAACCTCACGGCCTGATTTCAAGGCAGAGGAAGAATAACAACCGCACCACACATCACAACTAAGCGCCCAGGTGTAATAACATCACACCTGGGCGCTTTATATCGGGGAAAAAGCAGACTTACGACTGCGACTCTTCCTGTTCGCGAAGCAATTCTTCGTACTCCTGCACCGTTTCCTCAATGAAAAGGGTAACGGCGGAAGTCATGGTCTGGCCGTAATAGGCACAGGCTTTCTGAAATTTCTCCACCAGGGCACTGTCTACATACAGGCCCAGCATCTTTTTGTTCTCTGCTCTCTGTCGAGGTGCCATAGTCTTGTTATACGTTTATCGGGGTTGAAGGAAGTCCTAAAATAGTTCCGGGCATAATCTTGTGTCCGGCAAAGAAACTTTCGGCGTTCATCTTGCGGGCGCCACTGGGCTGCATGGTCGAAATACGGATGGCCCCGCCGCGACGGCCGCCGCAGGAAACCAGCATGCCCTCCGGTCCGGATTCCAGCACCATGCCCGGTACTGCATCTGCAGGCTTGCGGATATGCATGTACATATCAATGGGCGGGAAAATCTTCAAGGTCTTATCCTGTCCGCTGTGCACAGACGGATATATGGTAAATGTTCCAGGCCAGGAATGATACGCGCGAATCTTACGCGCCACCTGCAGCGCAGGCTGGCTCCAGTCTATCTGCCCATGGGCTCGCAGCAATTTGGGAGCATAGGTCATCAGGCTTTCATCCTGCTCTTCTCGCTCGGCTGTGCCGGATTTAAGGCTCTCAACAGCCTTCACGAGAGCATCTGGAGCCAGCAGTGCCAAATCATCGTGCAGACTTTCTCCTGTCTCCGTACCGCGCAGCGGTACCGTTACTTTGCAGATAATATCGCCAGCATCCAGTTTCTTCACGACATGCATGATAGTGATCCCAGTCTCATCATCACCGGCCTCAATGGCAGCCTGTATACAGGCTGCACCGCGGTGACGCGGCAGCAGAGAGGCATGCGCATTGATGCAGGCAATCTTCGCTACATCGATAACCTCCTGCGACAGAATCTGGCCGTAGGCCATCACCACTACAATATCCGGCTCATAGGCCCGCAGCTGCTCCACAGCAGCGGCATCCCGCATGCGTTCCGGCTGGAACACGGGAATCCCCAGCTGCTCCGCCACCACCTTCACACGCGGCGGCGTCAGCTCCATGTGTCGACCCACCGGGCGGTCCGGTTGCGTGATGAGCGCCGCCATCTCTCCGCTCTCTGCCAGTTTCTGAAATGAGGGAATCGCTATATCCCCTGTTGCCATCATTACGATTCGCATGCCGCCTAAATACCAGAATTTCGGTGTTTAGTCAAGCGATATTTAACTTTTCCTTAATTATTTGCACATGTGTCCCAAAGAAAGCTGCGCCAAATGGGAGTTTGTCGGGCAGGCGCAGCCTGCGGAACTTTAAGCCCCGGAGGGGCTATAGAGGAGAGGCAGGGGTAAGCCCGCGTCAGCGGGCGCAGCCCCTGCCAACAAACAAAACATGACGGAGCCCGCGGAGCGGGTGACAGAACAATCGCAACAAGTTAAGCCACCGCTCTGTCACCCGCTCCGCGGGCTCTGAAACTTTTTTTAGCCTAGCCGGGGCTGCGAGCGCTGACGCGCTCTTACCCCGGCCTTCTTTCTTTCGCCCACTTCGTGGGCTCAAAATTCCGCAGGCTTCGCCTGCCCGCCAAATCGCCATCTTTAGCGCATAAAGAGGGGGGAGCAGGCGCCAAACGGTGTTGATAATGCAGTTAATTGTGAAATACTTTGGGACACATGTGAATTATTTGGCCTTTATTACTGGCGATTTGCGCCCTGGCTGAATCAACAATGCCAGCATCATCGCGGACGGCTGGTGCGAAGCATCTGGAGAAGCGCATCGGGGTCGCGGAAATACTTATCCAGGAAACGCTGCAGCTCGACTGCTTCCCGAGCCGGAAGCAGCGGCTGCAGCTCCTCGAACATGCGTCGTGTGGACTCAATCTCCTCCACGGAATCCGCGATGGCCATGGCATGCTGGCAGCGGGCCATCATCACCTCCGTGCGATTCTCCGGCAAGGCATCAGCCAGCTGCTGCTCCAGCATACGCCCCAGCTCCGGGCTGGCGTGCGGCACGGTCTCGCGCTGCGAGAGGAAAAGAGAAGCCTGTTCCTTTGCCGCCACAATCGCGCGGATTCCGGTTGCGTCAGTCGAATCAGCCGCCAGGATATCCTGCATCAGCTTCTCACGCGCCCCCGCAAAAGACTTACTCTCCGGGAAACTCTGGTAAATGCGGAACAAGGTGCGGGCACGCTCCTCCCCCGTCTGTGCAGCAGCCTTCCGGAACAAAGAGGCAGCCTCACAAGCACCCTCCAGCAGCTTGCAGGCTTCAGCCACCGTCACATCACCATTCTGAAAGCCGCCCATCACTTCCCCCTGCGGGTTGATGACCATCAGCGTGGGGAATCCGCCCACGCCATAATGATTCGCAATCTCCTCATTCCGGCGCAGCAGTTTCTGGTCAAAACTCTTCCTCCGCGGCAAATCCACCTCCATCAGCACAAAGCGGGTGGATGAAAACTCCAGGAAGGCCGGCGAATCCAGCACCGTGCGGCGCAGCCGCACACAGGCACTGCACCAGTCGGAGCCGGTGAAGTCAATGAGCACGAGCTTATTCTCCTGCGCTGCCTGCCGACAGGCGGCAGGCAAATCGCTCAGCCATTCCGCTGCTGCCGCAACCGGGCTCAGCAGCACAGAGGGCACCATCAATCCAGCAAGCAGAGCATGTTTCATTATTCGCATGATATATGTTGAGGGTTATCGGCTCCAGCCCTGCATGAGGTAGAGCAGGGAGTTCACACAGCGGGAGGGTTTACCATCGTCCGGGGTAAAATGCAGCTCCCACACAGAGGCATAGTACTCTCCCCACTCGCCGCTGTACACGGTGAAGTCAACCGGTTCCGAAAGCTGGCAGATCTTTCGATAATTCTTGGTGCGCAGAACCTGAATCTGCCTGTTCCGAATGCTGAGCGTCTTGTTCTGTGTGTATTCACGGGCATTCACGCAGAAAGTACCCGCGGGATAATCCGCCGGAGCCACCAGCACCAGTCTGTACATACCCGGCTGCCCGACCTGCGCAAGCATGATGAACGGCTTATCTGGCAGCGCAGGCACCAGGGAATCCAGAGTCTCCCGGTCTGCCCTGGCGGCCAGCGGCGCCAGCGATTCATCCAGCAACTGCATCCCCTTCCGGGCATAAATATCCGAACAGCTGTGTCCATTACCCAGCAAATACCCCCAGCCATTGGCAAGCGAATACATCCGGTGCTCGCTCAGGTAATGTTTACCAAGATACGCCGCCGCATCCGGATGGTGCAGGCTTTCGAGATGCCTGCATGCGTGGAACCCCGGGGTCAGCGTCTCGTGGCAGTATGCACGAAGCCCATATTCATGCAACAGCTCCGGTGCCTCCGCCGCCAGCTTCTCCAGATTCGGAGCAGTGGAGGGCAACTCCTCGTCACCATCCACGCACATAAACGTATCCACCTTGCACAGGTCAGCATATTGCTGCACCACAGCCGGCAGCTCAGCGTCATCTCCCTCATGCAAAGGCGGCTGGAAGTGCATGCCACGCGGCACAGCCATGCCATGAGTCCCGCCCGGCGCACATTCCTCCGGCACCTTGAGACCGTAAGTAAAATCATCCTGATAGGAAAACGCGGTGATAAACACGCCTACTGTTATGGCCATCGACATGAGCTTAACGGCCAGAGCAGACCATACCCAGGCAAGCAGAGCCTTCCACTGCCGCTGTATCAAGCGGCGGACGGTAAACACCAGAAGCCACACCACCAGTCCCAGCAGCAGCAGCCACAGTACCAGCCAGATAGCGCTGTTTATCCATCCCAGAAGCATGCGCATCCTCACCCCTACCCCGCTGATCAGGCTACAAACTCCATGGATGGCAAACATGCACAGCCAGGAGCCCAGCGCGGCCAGCACCGGCACCCCCCAGCTGCGCCCCAGCATCCATCGTATCCTGGCTAAAAAAGTTTTCATCTTTAATGGATTATTCAAGGTTCACCATCCCCGGACTTGCGGGGGCAAATAAACGGAATGGTCAGACCGAAACGGTAGCTCGTGTCCTCGGAACTGGCACGGAGGAGATCCTTCACACAGGCAATAATCCACCAGATGCCAAGAATGAACAGAGGGATAAATCCAATGATTACCAGGCACAGATACAGAGAGGCATAGAACCATATTGTCCACGAAATCGCCACGTTCAGGCGGCGGCGTGCATAATCAGCCACCTCGGCATCCGCATCGCCCCGCATGAATAGCCAGCAGATGAATGCAGGCAGGCAAGGAATCGCGATGACTGAAGACAGCAGGAACGGCCCAAGAGCATTGCAGAGGGAACAGATGAGTATCTTATCTCTGGACTTCATAACACCCGTAACTATATTATATCTGCCAGCGAAATGCAATTCAAACAACAGCAGACTTGTAAATTCAAGCCCCGGCTGATACAATTCCCGCAACACATCCATGCTTCCGCCCCTCATCCTCTGCCTGTTCATGCTCATGCTGGCACTTGTCTGCGTGGTGGTGGTGGTGTATCAGGCCGTGTTGTACATCACAGGCGCCGCCACGTGGGGCACCGCCTGGTTTCCCATGCTTCTGGGGCAGCTGGGGGCTGTTTTCTTCGGCATCTTTGCCCTGGGCGCCTGGGGGCAGCACAGAGATAGGGATATCCAGATTCTCCTGGGCTGGCTGCTCTGCGGAGTGCTGCTGGAAGTCTCGGCGCTGACAGGCTACGCCGCCCATTACGAATACAGCACCAGCAGCGCTCTGGTCAACCACGGAACCCGGGCTCGCGGCAATATCACGGATGTTGAAATGCACCGGACGTTCTCCGGAAAAGGGCCGCACCGCAAAATCTGGTTCACCTATGAATTCCACACTCCCGAGGGAAACCACATCAAAGGAAAGGCAGGAGCCTCGTACTACTGGATGACCCGGAAATCGTTAGATACTCTGAGCAAGCACAGGGACAATGTACCCGTGCTCTATCTGGCGGAAAATCCGCAGTGCAGTAACATTGATAACTTCTGGCTGCTTTGGGAGCTGTCCATCACACTGGGGGCCTTCTCCACCATGACGGGGGCATCGTGCCTGTTCTTCCTCTACCGGCTCCTCCGCCCCACCCGCCGCAAGCCGCGCTACAAAAAGCGCCGCTAGGCCCACATCAGCGGAAAAAGGTAAGACTTACGATAATCCCGGTTGTTGGTCACATCGAACCAGATGTTGACCGAATACGTTTTGTCCTTGTAGTCAATCAGGCCAGGTCGGATGATATAGCGGCGGCCATCGGGGCTGACGTGCGCTTCTACCGTCTCGTAGCACGCATAACCGGGAATGCAGTCCAGCACATCATCATCATTCATACCGGTCGGCAGCATCCAGGCGGTTTCCATGGTAAAGCCATACCCGCCCTTCAGTGAGATGCCGCGTTTTGCGAGTCTCTTATTCATCTTGCGAACCATGCTTCGCAACACCTCAGGCGACGGATTACCCTTCACAAACTTCCGGGCTTTCTCCACCTTCACCCCATAAAGCGCCATTGACTCCCCATCCTGCACAACACCAGGCAGAAGTGAGACAAATAAAATCGAGCAAAGAAAAGCATGTACCATATCTCGTATCAGGATTGTTGTCAGCTTAGCCTATTCCCCCTGCTGCAGTTCTTTGATAAGGTGATAGACGCGCCTTGCATCGGCTATCTGGACAAGGCCCGATAACGGGGCAGAAAGGTCATTCTGGCCGCTCACATTGACCGCTCCCGCGCGGGCAAAAAGCTTGCCCAGCGTCCCCTTATGCAGGGACGGGTGGTCCAGGTAAATGGTACCCGTATTGCCTGATACTTCCTCATAATGCATCAGGAGTTTCTTATCAAGAGGATAACAGCGGAGCACCTGCCCCTCTGCCACATAAACAGCCTCGAGGGTGACGGCGTACTCCGCGCGGCTCAGTTTCTCACGCCAGCGGCCAGGTGCACGAAGCAGCGTCACCGCCACACCCCCGAATACCAGCGCCAGCAGCCCGCAGAGCGCGCTGCCCGCCAAGGAGACCGGATAGCACTGCACGGCCATGCCGGCCACCAGCAGAACCAGCAGCAGCAACACTGCGCCAACCGCCAGCCGGGCACGCAGGTGAGGATTCAACACCTCCAGCTCAGGGCGGCCATAATACAACAGGCCATCGGATGCCAGTTTACACACCTCCGGGTGCCGGGGCGCAGCGGCAGAGGGGGCCGCCGGTGCCGGAGAAGCAGGAGCGGCAGCGGCCTCATCCTCCTGCGACCGGTAAAGCTCGGGCTCAAAGAGGCAGGTCCACAGCACCTCCAGAGACATGGGCTTCACTGCCCGGAAAAGCGAACAGAACCACAGCAGCACCACCGCCAGATACGCACAGCCAAACAAGGCGGTGGATATCGGCAGCCCCAGCTCCGCCGCCAGCAGGCCGGAGGTCAGGGAATTGGCCAGATACAGCGCCGCAAACAGAACATGCGGCACCAGCAGAAGGAGCAATGAGGTGGTATGATATATCTTCTTCTCCACCGAGGCCGATACACGCTTCCGGCGCACGGCAGCCCAGGCGCCCGCAAGCAGAGCAGGAAGCGACGCCGCCACATACCACGCCTCATTACACAGCCAGACCACAAGGGCGACAAATACCCCCGCTGCCACCACTGGCACCCCGCAATGTCCCGCCGCCACACACGCCGCCAGGGCCACACAGATGATATTCAGGACGATGCTTCTACTGTACATGGTAGGGATTATACACAACAGGGCATCTCCGGTCAAGCATAGCCCATCATAAAGAAATAAGCGCCCCCGCAAGGCCGCAACAAAATGAAGACCGCCGCAGCTGCGTGGGCAACTGCGGCGGTTTAGTGATTAAGCTTTTGCTAGCTCACCAGGGGCTCAGGCCTCCTCAGAGGTGGAACCGGTAGCCGTGGTGGTGGTGGGAGC
>DEPT01000009.1 GCA_002358905.1 Akkermansiaceae bacterium UBA3385 | reverse complement strand
GCCGCAGCCTGTGGAGGAAACACTCGCCCCTGCAGATGAATCGCAACCTGCAGAGCCGCAAACGGATGCTCCTGCTCATCAAAATACGGAAACGGAATCCTCTGCTGCGCATACGGTAAATACTGCTGCTCAAGCAGACCATTCTGCCAGGCTTATGATGGAGGTGCAGAATCAGCTGGCAGAGCTTCAAGCTCGTTACGAGGCTGAGATTCAGGAAAAAGAGCAGAAGAATCAGCAGATGGAGCCGGTAGATAGCAGTAATTCTTCTGACTTATGAGATTTGTTATCGTAGCCTGTTTTTATACGCTGTGTTGCCTTGCTTATGCGGTAACACCGCTGCAGCTTAATGGTGTGGAAAACTGTTACAAGGTAACTAGTGATTTGTACCGTTCTGCGCAACCGGACCGTGAGGGATTTGCGGCCTTGCAGCAATCAGGGGTGCGCTCGGTTCTCAACCTCAGAGAGTACCATAAGGATACCCGCAAGGCTCGCCATACCCAGTTGCATCTCATGGCCTATCCTGTGGCTGCCGGCGAAGTGACTGCTGCAGACGTGGAAAATTGCCTGGCATTGATAGCGAATGCTCCCAAGCCGGTTCTGGTGCATTGCTGGCATGGCTCAGACCGCACAGGTATTGTGGTAGCCGCTTACCGTATAGTGTTTCAGAATTGGAGTGCGGATGAGGCTGAAAAGGAATTTCGGGACGAGCGCTTCGGATACCATGAGTTCTGGTATGAAAATTTGCTGACGCTGCTCCGGGAAACCGATTGGGGTGCCATGCGCACCCGTATCAAAGGTCGTTGAACGATTCGATTTTTTCGCGCATGGCTGCAATGGCGGGGTGCGCCATCATGCGCTCCAGCGGGCTGAGCGGTACGGGGTTGCTCGGCATGCAGACCTTGAGTTTATAGGGCAAGCGTTCGATGCGCAATTCTTCGCCCGGTGCAAGCGTTCCGGCGTAGTCACCATCCAGGTGGTAGGGCAGATTACCCTCGCAGGTGAGGGTGCAGTTCTTGATGCGGAGCAGCTTGGTAAACTCAGAGATATTGGTATTGGTGGCACCGCGGGAGATGATGAGCCCCAGCACTTCGAACAGCACACCGATGTTTTCCTGGTCAATGACGGCAGCATCCAGTCGACCGTCTTCATAACTGGCTTCGGCGAAAAGATGCGCCTCGCCACCGTAGCGCTTGCCGTTGCCCATGATGATCTGGGTGCCCTTGATGGTCTCCCCATCCGGTGTGGTCATGGTGATGACTGGGGGCTTCTCCAGTGCTACCTTCAGCCCCGTGACGGCATGAGCCGCTGCGCCCAGGCGCTTCTTGAGCGCAGGGGTGACCAGTTCAATGGCTCGGGCGTCTGGCCCGAATCCGGCCACCTGCAGGAAAGGCTTACCGTTTACGGCGAAGATGTCGACTTCCTGCCGCTTGTCACCTTTGATGGCTTCCAGTGCAATATCAAAACGGCGGGACCCGATACCGAGTTCGCGGGCAAAGACGTTCATGGTGCCGCAGGGCAGAATGCCGAGAGCTGCGCCGGTGCCTATAAGACCTTGTGCTGCTCCCATCAGCGTGCCATCACCACCGGCGGCGGCAACCACGGGTTCTCCGCTTTCTGCTAACTCACGTGCTTTTTGGGTCAGATCCGCTGCACTCTGTGTGTGCACCTCACGAAAATCATCGCGATGGGCATTCAGCCATGTTTTCAGGCCTGAACGGAAGAGGCTTCCGGCTTTGGGATTGATGAGTAGCGGGGTGCGGTGTGACATATAGAAAACTTTAGCAGCAAGGCGTGCTCAGCAGCACAACCACCTTAGCGATGATGGGCGCTACGCAGATAGCTGCAGATACGGTGAAGGCCGGGGAATCAATCAGGTCGAAGATACCACCAATGCCGGGCAGAAGCGAACCGCTGTCCTTCACAGCAAGGCCGCGCTTGATGAGGGAGCCGGCGAGGTCGCCCCATACGGAAAGGAAGAAGAGCAGAAGCCCCAGCGGGATGTAGGTGATGAGGAAGGAGGGGGTGGAAATTTCTTCCCAGGTCATCAGACCAAGAGCCGGCAGCAGGATGGCACCCACCGTGAGCGTGATGATGATGGAGCCGATGATGCCTTCCCAGGTCTTCTTGGGGGAAACGCTGGGGCTGAACTTGCGGGTGATGAACTTGCCTCCCAGCAGGATGCCGCTCACATAGGCCCAGATATCGCTCATCTTGGTGAAGAGTACAATCCAGAGCATCGTCCAGATGGTTGCCTCAACATCCACACAGAAAAGAGCAAAACTGAACATCCACACCGGGTATACGAAGGAAAGAAGGGTCATGCCCATGCCATCCAGCACTTCGGCGCCGGTCTTGCCGCGGTAGTCCATGCGGAACAGCTGGCCGCAGAAAGCAAGCAGAGTGTACAGCACCAGGAAGCCAAGAGCTACAGAAATGCCACCGTCAAGCAGCTCTATCATAGTCTCTGCTCCTGTGCCATATGTCGGCATAAGGCAGATGGCAGCCAGCAACCAGGGGTAGATAAGACCACACACCAGGGAAAGCACTCGGTTGGCATTAGTTCCCTTGAGCATGTTGAACCATTCCCAGCTGGTCAGGTTGCAGAGCACGCAGATAAGGGCAGCATAGCCGATGGGCTCGTTCCATGCCACGGTTCCGCCGAGAAGGGAGAGAAGGACGATGGTGCTGAATCCGCGTTCCAGTAGGGTCTTGATTTTAGGAGTCATAATGCCGGAGGGGGGGGAGGGTGGTAAGTAAAGAAGAGTTACAGTGCACTCTACGCGCGTATTTTATCCTGCGCGGGCTTACTTGTCAATTATATATTGAATTGCGCGGGATAGTTAGTAGACAAGCCGATTGCAGTCAGCCCAAATGATGCCGTGTAGGCTCGTGCGCAGAGGTCACTTCGCGTACAAAGACACTCTTCTGTTTTTTGTCTGTATGCTATCATGGCCGGCGTGAATAAAAAATCACCCCCGCTGCGCAGGCAACGGGGGTGATAGGGGGAAGAGCTTATCTCTCTTTAGTGAGCGCAAGCCGGGCATGCCCAGTTGGCGCGGATATCGGCAAAGAAGTCGTTACCCTTGTCATCCACCAGGATGTAGGCCGGGAAGTCCTTCACCGTAATCTTCCAGATAGCCTCCATACCCAGCTCGGGGTATTCGATGCACTCAATGGAAGTGATGCAGTTCTTGGCCAGGTCGGCAGCAACGCCACCGATGGAGCCCAGGTAGAAACCACCGAACTGCTTGCAGGAATCCGTGACGCACTGGGCGCGGTTGCCCTTGGCTATCATAATCATGCTGCCGCCGTGGCTCTGGAAGAGTTCCACATAGGAATCCATACGGCCGGCGGTGGTGGGGCCGAAGGAACCGGAGGGATACCCCTCGGGGGTCTTGGCAGGACCGGCGTAGTAGATGGGGTGATCCTTGATGTACTGGGGCAGCTCCTTGCCGGCATCCAGCAGTTCCTTGAGCTTGGCGTGGGCAATATCGCGCCCCACAATGATGGTGCCTGTGAGGGAAAGACGGGTCTTGACCGGATACTTGGTCAGCTCAGCCAGTACTTCCTTCATCGGACGGTCCAGGTCAATCGGCACACCCTCGCTCTTGGTCTCGCGGTATTCGGCGGGGATGTACTTGCCCGGGTCGTACTCCAGCTCTTCGATGAAAATACCCTCGGGGGTAATCTTGGCCTTGGCGTTGCGGTCTGCAGAGCAGGAAACACCCAGAGCCACCGGGCAGGAGGCTCCGTGGCGGGGCAGACGCACCACGCGTACGTCCAGAGCAAAGGCCTTGCCGCCGAACTGGGCACCCAGCCCCAGCTTCTCGGCTTCCAGCTTCAGCTCATTTTCCAGCTCCACGTCGCGGAAGGCACGACCGTGTTCGTTGCCGGTGGTGGGCAGGGTATCGTAGTACTTAGTGGAGGCCAGCTTCACTGTCTTGAGACAGAGCTCAGCGCTGGTGCCACCCACAACAAAGGCCACATGGTAGGGCGGGCAGGCAGCCGTGCCCAGCGTACTCATCTTCTCCACCATGAACTTCTTGAGGGATGTGGGATTGAGCAGGGCCTTAGTCTCCTGGTACAGGTAAGTCTTGTTGGCAGAACCGCCGCCCTTGGCGATGAAGAGGAAATCGTACTCCATGCCGTGGTCTGTGGCAAAGAGGTCAATCTGAGCGGGCAGGTTGGTGCGGGTGTTGATTTCCTTGTACATATCCAGCGCCACGTTCTGGGAGTAGCGCAGGTTGTTCTTGGTGTAGCAATCGTAAGCACCGCGGGAGATGTACTCGGCATCGTTGTAGCCGGTCCACACCTGCTGGCCCTTCTTGCCAAGGCAGATGGCGGTGCCGGTGTCCTGGCAGAGGGGAAGCACGCCCTGGGCAGCCACCTCAGCGTTGCGCAGCATGGTCAGAGCCACGCTCTTATCGTTCTCGGAAGAAGTGGGGTCAAGCAGGATGTCCTGCACCATCTTGAGGTGCTCCGGACGCAGATAGAAAGCCACATCGTGCCAGGCGGTTTCAGCCAGCAGACGCAGACCTTCAGCCTCGACCTTGAGGATGGGCTTGCCTTCAAACTCACTCACGCTCACGTAATCCTTGGTGAGCAGACGATACTTCGTCGTGTCTTCCCCCATGGGGAACATTTCCTGGTAGACAAAAGGAGGTGTTGCCATAACGCGCTCATTATACCCCCATGACCGTTGCTTTTCCAGCCTAAAATGTGATTGTCATCGACTCGCGGCTTATTTCTCATTCTGCTGCAAGGCTTTTCCTCTCCTTGCAATAAAAAAATACACGAAAATGCAAAATTTAGCTTGCATTCAACCCCGGATGCGTGTATACTGCCGCCGCACTTCGGTGCAAGCTCGATGGTGGACGTAGTTCAGCGGTAGAGCCCCGGATTGTGGTTCCGGTTGTCGTGGGTTCGAATCCCATCGTCCACCCTTGAACAAAAAGCCCCGTACCTGACAAGGTGCGGGGCTTTTTTTGTGCATTGGCGTGGCGGGATTCGAACACACGACAACCGGAGGTTGGAGGGTCAAGCCCAAACCGCTGCGCGGTTTGTCCAATCCCCCTTACAGCCGTCGGGGGCTTTGGAGAGAGCGACGAATGCTAGTGGTATGAGCCGCCCCTGCACCGCCGAGACACCTCTCGGCGGGTAGCTCGTGATGGCTGCAGGGGCGGGTAGAATTCCAACGTGCACACTTGAAGCAATTTGAATAAAGAATTGACAATCAGTCTAAAAATAAGTAGTCTAACTACAGTCTCGAGCATCCACTTAGTTATTCGCCAAACGGAGTTGCCTGTAATCAGCAAAACGGTGCGTGCCTCAGTGTATAATGTTTCGTCATGAAGAAGAAAATATGGTCAGCTCTGCTTAGCTCTGTGTCAGCAGGTATATTTGGATATTGTATGGGTAGTGTCTTTTTCACCGCTGATAAGGTATGGGTGCTAACCGTCACCTCCGCTGTAATTGGTATTTTTTTGTCTGATTCTGCATGGGAAAAACTTTCGCGTCTTTTTGTGCGGGTAGTATCTGCCGTTCTGCACGGTATTTTGGGATATGGACTAGGGTTGGAAATAGACCCAGATGGTATTGTAATTCCTGTTATATTGTCTATCGTTGCCGCCATTATAGGGTTTATTATAGGAAAACACATGAAATTTTCGTCGCGACGCTTTTAAAATAATGGCCAGGTGCGTAAGCATACACGAAATAAACGGTTTATACGACATAATTCCTTTCGACTCCCATTGAGGACCCCTCTAGGCGGCGTTTTCAAATAGAAAACGTCGCCTTTTCTTTTTGTCTTAATACATACAACATCATACAGTTACGAAAAACGGGGCGAGCGCTGATTGAGCCCCGAATTGACCTGAAATCGGGCTCTTTTTACCCCTTTTTTAACCCCTCGGGACTCCCTAGGACTCGTGTGGGTTTGGCCGCCACAAGCGCTTTTTCGACCTGAAAAGGTTCGACAAAAAGTTATAAGTGCTATCCAGTACGTCCCAGTGAGGGCGTAGAAAGCGAACGGATGTGAGACTCGAAGCCCCAAGTTACGAAGATTGAATACCATTAATGGGTGTTTTATGGGTGTTACACTAAGGCAAAATCTGATTTGAATTCAGAGAATTAAACTAGTTTCTTGATTCCTGGCACCTGTTTCAAAATAAGGCCGAGGAGCAATGCGCAAAACGTAACTACAACCGTCAATACAAGATTCGACCCCCAAGCACCTATTACAGGACTAAGCCTATCAATAAGAATAGGTCTAATATTTAGTCGGAAAAGATTTTCAGTAAGCATCACTATTAATGTAGCAGAGCCACATTTCGCTATAAGATTTCTTGTTCCCGCCCTTACAGTTCTTGTTTCAAAAAAGTGCTTAGCTAACGAGTATACCGCTATGCATGGTATCGGCAAGAACGCCGAAAACACCACTACCGATTTCCCAATTTCCGGAGCAGTCCTGCAATTGAATATTGCAACCAGACTCAGTGCCTCAGCTAACAGCATAGCTACCGCAGTAAACGCCAATCGTTTCAAGCCGATTTGCTGAATAAACTTCGTATGATATTCTGCAAAATAGCCTAGCAATAAATAAAAGACACAATATCCGTATGAAAATTGCAGAGTTCCTGACTCTGGATGAAAAGGTGTCCACTTGTTAATAAAGCAAAGCTCTGGCTCTCTGCCAGCAAAAAATATCAACATAGGCAGAAGACAGCAGGTTATAAATTGTATACACAATGCATACACATATTGCTCAGGTTGCATATGTCTTGCGATGATGCGTATAATCGGCAGCATCAATAATATCCCTATATATGCACATAAAAACCATACAGCCCAGAAAGAGTTTTCTGCAATCCCAAAATACAAAGCTGTAGGAAGTCCAGCTTTACCATCGCCTAGGGTTACACAATAGAGATATTGCACAACAATGATTAAAATATATACTAACGCAAATCTCAAGATGCGTTTTTTGAATAACTCTGCGATGGTTTCCTCCTTAGGCAACAGTAAGGCTCCGCTCACCATAAAAAACATCGGAACAGCCATTTTTACAATATCATTCAATATCATCTGGAACCAAAAGCCTATATCGAACCAACCGGGGCAATCAGGAAAACGAAATGCCTCCGTATGGTTCATGACCACTAGAAAAATGGCGATAATGCGAATGAAATCGAGATAGACCTTGTTACGCTTTTCCATATATTTTGGTGGAAGGAAACGTAACAGATATTAAATGATGAATCAAGAAAAATATTACTTGAACGAAGTATTAAACTGCCATTTGTCTGAGTTGTTGCCCGAACGGAGCAATAAACTGCTAAAAATGGCATTTTGGGCAGTTTGGGCAAAATAAAAACATTGATATATCAATGTTTCTGTTTTTAATGCCGCAAAATCGATGTCGGAGTCTATTTGAGTCGAGCCCCTTGAAGGACCCTTGAAGAAAAAGCCCCGTGCCTGTTAAGGTGCGTGGCTTTTTTCATTAGCGTGGCCCTTCTTTATCTGTCAGCTCCCGCCAACTAAACGCGTTCGCGCTTGATTAAGGTTTGTGAGTTTGATATAAACAACGCCGAACCTCTTGCCTGAGTCCTGCGTCAGAGACACAAAAGAATATTGCGGACACCTTCATTTGTGTAGAGAGAGAGAGGCACCAGTGTGTATATATGAAGAAATCCTTTTTTATATTGTTGATGGGTCTGAGTAAGTGCTCTGGCAAGTGAAACGCTTTTTCTTCCCGGTGTCAGTGAGCATGGTGGGTGGGTGGATTATAACAAGAGTATCGAGGACCCGAATGATGATAACCTTTGCTGGGCTGCCGCAGCCAGCAATGTGATTGATTACTGGCAGAGCCGATATGTGATTCCGTCCAATACTCCCACGGGGGAAGATATCTGGACTACGCTCAAGAGCAGCGTTAATGCCAACGTTGGAGGATACACGATAGAGACCATGCAGTGGTGGCTCACGGGGCATTATGCCCGATGGAGGGCGACGGGTCTCAGAACTATGTCGGCTATGTTCTGCCGGGGCCTCACCCTATCGACAACGGAACGCTGAATGGACAGGAGGGCTTCACGGGCTTTTACCGCTACTTGGAGGGTGAGAGCAGCGATTTCTGGTGTGATTCAACTCCGGAGGGGGCGGACTCGCCCTATAAAGTGATAAATTTCATGTCGGAAGTTCATGCCAGCGCAGAGAGCCTGGATGCCGCAAGCCAGACGCTCAGGAATGCGCTTCTGGATGGTTGCGGCATATCGACCTATTTATATGTGAAGATTGAAGGCACGGAAGAGCTTGCAGCGCACGCTATTACGCTCTGGGGGGCTGAGTTTGATGAAAACGGTCAGATAGAAGGCCTTTGGGTGACCGAACCAGATGATAATCAATTTTATGAAGATGCCGGCCTTTTCTATGCGGCGCTGATGAGTGACCGTACTTTGTCTGTAACGCTTCCCGGTGAGGAAGGTGACGCAACGTACAATTATTATCAGATTGTTACGGAAAACGGCTGGTACGCTGCTGATGCTGCCTATACCTTTTACCTGGGCAACTTTGAGATTTTTGATATCAATGAATCTGACCAGTGGGGGCTGCAGCGCATTATTCCCGAACCGGGCGCTGCTACCCTGAGCCTACTGGCTCTGGCTGGCCTTGCAGCCCGCCGCCGCCGCAAGTAAGTAAAAAGCACAAGCTATCTTCAAAGGCCGCTGCTTCTATTTTGAGGCAGCGGCTTTTTCTTAGACTTTTGACACGAGTCCTCATGAGCGGACACTTTTCGCAGGATTCTGAGATACGTGTTGACTGTGAAACTCTGAAAAAGGGTAATCTGGTTATCTTCGCTGGGGAAATCAGGAGCAAGGCATGATGTCGGCTACAAGCTGGATGCGTCTGTTCCTTCTTCTATCTCAGCAAAAGGCATTTTTCTCAAGTCATCCACGGTCAGCTCGTTTCCATGCAAGGCCCCATATAATTTGGCGTATTCCCATGCAGTGCGACCATTGGGGGCTTTGATTGTTTCGTCAGGCTTAGCTGCAAGAATATCAGGAAGGCAATCGCAGGGCGAAGTGTATTGCAAAGCTTTGAATAAGGCTGTCTCTCCTGTTCGATTTTTCTTGACAGAAGCTTATTCATAATTTACAAGATGAGATACATGAAACGAACTCTCTTTCTCTTATTAGCAACGGCAACAGTGCTGCACGCAGAGGATTATATTTTTACCGCGCGCAGCACTTCACTTGTCGGCTCTGTAAATGGCTACGATAATGTAACCGCCGACTCCATTGAGGCCGGTTTTAATGGTGCGGTCGGTACAATTAAGGCCAATAATGAGTTCAGCATCGAAAATAATGGCAATGTTTCACTGACAAACTGCAAAGACACAAGCAAGGGCGGTCTGTTCTACCTGACGACCAGTACTTACACCACCCCGCAGGAGCATACCACGTTCAACCTTTCCGGCAACACCGGAAGCGTCTCCATCAGCAACAACTATTCCTCTTCATACGGTGGTGCCATTGCGGCTGATAATAACGGCGATTGGCCGGAATACTACACCATCATCAACATCAGCGGCAATACCGGCACCGTTAAATTCACCGGCAATAATACAGATGGCAGCGGTGGCGCAATCAGAAGCGATGGCAAGCTGAACATCTGCAATAATGGCAAGGTTTCCTTTACCGGCAATGCCGTAAACAAAGCCAATGGCAACTGGGGCGGTGCTATCTATATGGGCGTTTCTTCAGAGAATGCCCTGAATATCAGCGGCAATGAATCCGTGGAATTCCGAGGCAATTATCTGTACAAGCCTCAGAGCACCTATGTCCCGGAGGCAGAGGTACGCCTCAACTCCATTTACCAGAAAGGAACGAACCAGGCCAATTATATTTCTGCCAAGACTGGTGGCAGTGTTGTCTTCTATGATGCCATTCTCACCGAATCTGCCGGAAGCAGGGCCAGCTATGAACTGAATGCCGATTACACAGACGCCAACGGGGCAACCCAGAAGGCCGGCGGCACCATCACGTTCTCCGGTAAGTATGTGGAGGATGATTTGGCGGCATTTGATGGCGCAGTGCGTAAAGGAACCGAATCACTTACCAGCACTCTGGCTGCAAATACCACTCTGCACAACGGCACGCTGAGCATCGAAGACAAGGCTATACTGCAGACAAAGAATCTCACCATCAACAGTGGCGCTCAGCTTACCTTGCTGGAGGGCACGTGTGAAACCCTTACCGGCGGGGCTTTGCTCTTCAAGGAGAATAGCTTTATGGCTGCCTCTGGCTGCAATACGCTGAGTGCTCAGAGCATCACGTTTGAGGAAAACACGACACTTACTCTGACCCTTGGCGAAATCAACCAGGACAACGCCCTCATCAGCTTGTCTACGAGCAGTGTTTCATTCTCACTGGGAACGATTGACTTTGTTGGCATCGACACTCTTGCTGAAGGTCAATACCTGGTATTGACCCTGAATGAGTCTGAGCTTTCGGCAATGAATTGGGATACAGACGGCCTTACGGTCAAAGGTCTTACTGCTGGTGATTCCCTCGTGTGGAACGACAGCGGAACTGCTCTGTACCTGAACCATCAGCTCATTCCCGAACCTGCCACGGCCACGCTTTCTCTGCTTGCCCTCGCTGGTCTGGTCGTCCGCCGCCGCCGCCGCTGAAGCTATGGCGTGACAAGCCTCCGTTGGGCATATCGTTGATACGCACAGATCGGACGCAAGTAATAAAAGCACGAGCTGTTCTGAAAGTCGTTACCTTTTCATTGGGTAGCGGCTTTTTTATAGAATGGGCCTGCTTCAAATCTGCTGTAAAAAATAGGTGAAGTGCGCATAACTCCAGGTAAAATTACAGAATTCTGGCGTTTTTTCTTGTATCAGTATTGTCAATGCTGAAGCCTTGGATGATTGAGTATTATCTATAATTAAGAAATATTACCCATCTGCATATTTGTTGCTTCTGATTTATAAAAATGAACGAAACATACATAATTTTAAGCTTTTTGTCTTCTTTAGGCTTGCTTCAGCATTGACAATGCTGTAAATTAGGCTCAGCAGTTCCGGAGCAGGTCTCTCAGCTTCCCGACGCGCGTGGGAAAGGGTATCCCTGCACGAGCTGCTCGAAATTCTTGAAATCTAATCTATCGACATGAAAAAGACAATTATAGCTCTTCTGGCTCTGGCGGGTGTAGCTGCTGCAGGTACTGCTCCCACGGTGTATGATGCTTACATCCTCCAGAAGGATAAGACAAATACTAAAATTACAAGTCTTACTGGTACTCGTGGCCAGATATGGTTTAACGAGGATGCAGCCACCCTTTCATCATGGATGATTGAGTTCAGTCTGGACAAGGTTACAACCAAAAGTAACACGTTGTTTGCCACTGATTTTGGGACTGCTGGGCAGAACAATGAGCGTTATGGTCTCGGAGTATATACATGGTATGACTATAGCGGTGTAACAATCGGTAAGAACAATAACCATTACACAGGTTCTGCAAACTTGTTATTCCCGACTAATGAATCCGGAGATAAGGAGTTGCCCATGACCTTGCGTCTGGCATACGATGCCGTAGGTGATACTGCCTACCTGTATTGTGTAGAGTCGAATGCGATTACCAGCGTGAAAACCGAGACAGACTACACTCTGAAAGGTTCCACTGTGGGAGGTGCTTCTGATGTAACGGGGGTTGCTTCATTCTGGACAGACGGTGGGGTAAATAATTTCTCTATTAGCACGGTCACAGACATGAGCTCTCTTGCCGGTAATAGTGTGGCTTTTGCAGACTATGTGAAGACTACTGAATACATTCCTGAACCCGCCACAGCCACGCTTTCTCTGTTGGCGCTCGCTGGTCTGGTCGCCCGCCGCCGCCGCCGCTGAAGCTTTGGCGTGACAAGCCGCCGCCGGGCTTCTCGCTGATTTCGCCCAGACAGGCCGCAAGTTGTCACCGCAATTTATTACAAAAGCCGCAGCTCTTTTCACGGGCTGCGGCTTTTTCTGTATTGTGTCCGGATTCGGAATCTGATCTGCCGACAGACTCCATAGCCTGGAGGGAAGGGGCTTGATTAGATTTTAATCGGCCTGGTGGCTTATTTAGCCTTTGTTCGTGTACTGCGGCGGAAGGAAACAAGACAGATGGCGGCTATCGCGCAGCCGATAGGCGTAGCTACCTCCAGCGGCAGATCAATGGCGCATTCCGGGGCATGCAGCAGGAAAGTGGTGCACATGCAGGTCATGAATAAGGCCGGAATCAGAGCCATGAGACAGTTGCGTCCCTTTCTGCGCAGACAGATGGCTATGCTCCAGAGTGTGAAGCAGGCCAGACATTGGTTGCCCCAGCCGAAATAGCGCCAGATGGCGGAGAAATCAAGCTGGGAAATCAGGATAACCACGGCAAAAAGAGGAACTGCCAGGGCCAGTCGCGGCAGAATATGTGCCTGCTTCACATGTAGCACATCCGCCAGCATCAGGCGGCAGCTGCGCATGGCCGTATCTCCGCTGGTCACAGCCAGCACTACCACACCGAGCACGGCAATCATGCCGCCGGTGGTGCCCAGCAGCAGGGTGGCAGCTGCATGCACGGCAGAGGAAGGGTTCTGAAGAATCAGCTGCTCCAGAGTCTCATTTTCATTCACGATAACCTCACGCAGGCTCAGACCCACCACGCACCAGATGAGGGCGACCAGCCCTTCCATGACCATAGCGCCGTAGAACACGCGCCGCAAATCTGCTGGTTTGCGGAGACAGCGGACCATCATCGGGCTCTGCGTGGCGTGGAACCCGGAAATGGCGCCGCAGGCAATGGTTACAAACAACATGGGCCAGATGGAAATCCCCTTCGGGTGCTGGTTGCTGAAAATGTCCAGATTCGGCAGCACCTCATAGCCGCCCACAGGCAGCATCACCGCCATACCCACAGCCATGAACAGGAAAATAGCACCGAAAAACGGGTAGATTCGCCCGATGATGGCATTGATGGGCAGAATCGTTGCCAGAAAGTAATAAGTCAGGATGGCGATGCTCCACCCCATGGGTGACATGAGGCCGAATATCTTGCTCACCATGCCTGCCGGCAGCAGCGTGAACACCACACCCACCATGAGCAGCAGGAAAATGCACACCAGACGCATGGCGTGGCGCGCTGTTTTGCCCAGTTCCGCCCCCACGATTTCCGGCAGGTTCTCGCCCCCGCGCCCGGCAGACATGACCGCCGAGAGAAAATCATGCATAGCTCCGGCAAAAATACAGCCCAGCACAATCCAGATCAGGGCAACCGGTCCGAACAGGCAGCCGGAAACCGCCCCCACCACAGGACCAAGCCCGGCGATATTCAACAACTGAATCAGGAAAATCTTCCACATGGGCAGGGGCACAAAGTCGACCCCATCGGCTTTGCTTTCACAGGGCATGGTCATCTGCATGTCTACCCCATATACTTTCTCCGTAAGGCGCCCGTACCACAGATACCCTGCCACCAGCAGCAGAGCGCAGACGATGTAGATGATAAATCCCAGCATATACTTACTTGTAACAATACCGGGGTGCAGCATACACCTGCCGATGGTGAATTTCAAGCCATTTGTGTGTGCTGTTGTCTGCTGCTTATAAACGAGCAGATGCTGACGGAATGGAAAAAATCTATCTGGAGGATGTATATGGTCCAGGGTTTCTATATAGCCGGTGTATTTTCGCGCAACTCACCCGTTTCTGCAGACTGGCAGCTCGTTTCAGAGCCGTAGCTGCAGCAATAGCGTGACAAGCGGCAAATAGTCCTTGCCGCTTGTCAAAGCATAAATTATTGTCTCCAATTTTGAGGCTACGACATTTTTCGCACAAGTTCCCGTCTTTCCCTGGCGCATCATGGTATTTCACGCGAGCGTTGCGTCAACTGAAGCCATGCGAATTGACTTTCTGTTGGAGATTTGCCATAATCCGCGTGAATTGATTTCCTGTATATGAAACTTACACGATTTCTCGTATTGACATTGGGTTTGATGCTGGGAATGGCGTCTGCAGACGAAACTCTTTATACCGGTGCTTTTTGGACTGAAGGTGTGAGTGAGACCGGTGGCTGGTATGATGCCAACAAGCATGATAACTCCGACGGCGATGCCGATGACTACATGTGCTACGCCGCCTCTGCCGCCAACATCATTATCTGGTGGCAGGATAGCAAGGTGGGTAGTACGCTGACCTCCGAAGCTCCGAAACAGCTCAGCGATATCTGGCAGACAATGATTAATGCCAATGAACTCTGGGAGGTAGGCGGTGACTCCCTTTCTGCGGTCAACTGGTGGGTTTCCGGCATCTACTGCCCGAAGGACAAGGAGGACACAGACGCATGGGCTCGTTATTATTTGCTGCCCGAGGATTTTGATGATGACGAACTGCTGCCGGTGACTCTGAGCGCCACAGATGGGTATTATTTCGACCAGTACGGGCTTACACAGGAAAAGCTCTCCGATTTCCTGGTGGATATGCTGATGTGCACCGAAAACATTATCTCAATCAACTTTGGCGAATTACTGTCGTCTGGCTGTGCTATCTCCCTTGCCATTGTTCCGGAAGAAGATGAAGAAGCGGGACACGCAATCACCTTGTGGGGCGTGGAGTATGATGAGGAAGGCACCCTGACCACCATGTGGATAACCGATTCCGATGACGATGAGGAAAAGATCGTGAAGGTATCGGTGAAAGTGGATGAAGAGAATGATAAAATCTGGCTGGGCTCTGAGTACAATAAAGATTTTCATTATTACCTGGAAGGCGTGTACGCTATTGATGCCCGCGAATCATTCACGTGGTCTGAGCTCAGCATGCGCACTTATGTGAACCTGCAGGTGAATCCCACCACGCACAACGGCCGCGCCGGCGTGGCCCTGCTGCCGGAAGTGTATATGGGGGAAGAACCCGAGGAAGAGGGTGCGCTGGAAGCTGTCATCGGGGCCGTGGATGCCGGAGAGATGAATGACCGCGCTGCCGCTGCCGTGGCCGGTGCCTCCACCGCAGTGCTGGGGCAGGCTCTTTCCGGTGATACGGAGCGCCAGCTGAGCGCCATCCGCAACCGCGCTGTCATGGGCAGCTGCAGCCAGGATACTGTGATTCTGGATGCCAAGAGCGGCAGCCTGGAGCAGCCGGGCAAGTTCTTTGCCTGGGTGAATGCAGAGGGCAACCGCGCAGAGCAGAATAACGACGGCACCGCTGCCGGGTATACTCTCAACAGCTGGGGCGGCACACTGGGTGCCGGTATGCAGGTGAATGACAAGCTCACCCTGGGTCTGGCTCTCACCGCCATGCATAGCGACCTGAAGAGCGATGCCCCTGACTGCCTCGAAGGCGATATGGGCACGGCTTACCTGAGCGCCTTTGCCCGCTACCAGAGCGGCAACTGGAGCCACAGCTTCATTGGCACCCAGGGCGCCATGAAGACTGATTACAATCGCTACGCCATGGGCTACACTCACGAGGGCGATACGGAAGGCTCGTCTCTCGGGCTCATGTACGAGCTGAGCCACGGCATGCAGCTGCGCAACAACAGCCTGCTGAGCCCTGTGTTTAACATCGCCTACCGCCACACCGAGGTAGATGCCTACAGCGAAAGTGGCTCAGATGCCGCCCTGCGTGTGGGCAAGCAGGAGCTCGACACCGTGACCGTGGCTCTCGGTGCCCGCTATGCCGCCACCGTGGGCCAGCAGACGCTGAACCGTGCCTGTGCGTTTGACGCACGCGCTCTGGTCAAGTACGACCTCGGCGATACCCAGTCCGCTACCTCTGTGGGCTTCATTGATTATGCCAGCCGCGCAAGCATCGAAAGCGCAGAGAGGGGAGCCCTGGGGGTGGAACTGGGGGCAGGCATTTCTGTGCCCGCGGGCCCTGGCAGCATCTTTGCTGATGGCGCGGTGGAGCTGAGAAGCGACTATACGAATTTCAACACCGCTGTGGGCTACAAGATTCAGTTCTAAAGCTCCGGCCAAAGTACAAATCAGAAACCGCTGTTCCCCTCAGGAACAGCGGCTTTTTTCTTGAACAAAATCGAAAAATATGTTAGGTAACAGATTGTTGCCTGTGTGGATTCAGATGTTATTCATACCGGCGAGGAATCGATAAATCAAAATCTCGTATAAACTTATGAAAAAAGCATTTGTTTCTGCAGCTCTTGCTGTAGCCGCTTGCGTTCTCAGCAGCTGTGGCGCTCCCCTTGTTGGCGCAGCCTATACCGACATCACCATTCCTGTAATGGCCACAACGGCCAGCGGCTCCAAGGTAGGTACTGCCACTTCCACCACGTACCTTTCCCTTTGGGCAGAGGGTGATGCCTCCATCAACGCAGCTAAGAAGAACGGTGGTATCACGACCGTTTCTTCCGTGGATGAGAAGATTCACAGCATCCTTGGTCTCATTACCACTTATACCACCACTGTGCGCGGTGAGTAATGTTTCTGCATAAGACACACATACAATCATTAAAGATATGAAAAAAACTCTTGTTTCCGTTGTGCTCGCCGCTTCCGCTCTTGCCCTCTGCAGCTGCGGTGCTCCCCGTATCGGTGCGGTTTTCACAGATATTTCCATGCCCGTGACAGCTACAACTGCCAGTGCTTCCAAGGTGGGTACTGCTACTTCCACCACGTATGTGGGTATGGTTGCTATTGGTGATGCTTCCATCGAGGCAGCCAAGAAGAAAGGTGGCATCACGACTGTTTCTTCTGTAGATACCAAGATTCACAGCCTTCTCGGTATCATCACCACCTACACCACCACCGTGCGCGGTAACTGATACGCCCGTATAGATTGATATTTCAAGAGGAGCCCATGGAATACATTTCCACGGGCTCCTTCATTGTGTATGACGACGCGTCATGCGCACTGCGGTGAAAGACCGCAAGGCGCCGCGATGATGCGGAATCCCAGACCTGAATAACAAAGCATCCGACGGCTGTAAGGCTGATCAGATAAACACGAAGTGTTTGCCCTGCAAGGGTGAGGTTTGCGGGGAAGGCGTAACAACATTGTGCTGCGACTGTTGATGATAATCAGAAAATATGAATTTGTATGCATCTAAATAAGAGAGTGCCCTGTGTCCGCTTTTTCTGAGTGGTGAAACGGGCTCGCTTGTCTCATAGAACCAGAAGCCGCAGGGAAACACCCCGCGGCTTCTGAACATGGTGGGTAGCCAGTATGGAAGCTTATTTATTTTTCAGCGAGAATGTACCGCGAGACCACGTTTCAGGTGCAGAAATATGATTGCCGCCTTCTATTTTCGTGAACGAACCACTTGTCGGTGAAGTAAAGTTCAACAGGTAGCATTCCCAATTTTCACGAGCACTCATATCGGAGTAGTCTTCCGCATGATAGGTTACAAAGGCGGATTTAGCCCCCACACGCGCGTATTTCAGTTCGTCGGATTCTTTTTCGCGAGTAAGGGTATTGCTGTTCTTCCATGAGTGGGAATTATCGACATTGCCATCCTTTTGCCAGAGCACCCGCAGAGAATGAGTGTTCCAATATTGGAGGAATTCCGCATACGTGGAATACCCCCAATCGCCAAAATCAGAGTCGGGATTCGTCCATGATGCCTCATTCTGTGTGATTAACTGCTTGTTTGATACGGAGTCCGGAGCTACAACAGCACCGGCTTTCACTAACTCATTCAGAACCGCGGTGTGTCCCCCTTCGTAGGCTAAGTCTGCAGCTGAGTTGATATTCTTGAGAGAAGGACCTGCTGTAAGAGCCTGTTTTACACCTTCCAGATCCCCTTGTGCGGCAGACATATATAATGAGAAATGGCAACTGTTCAGCAACGCTGCAAGCCCCATAGCCAACATCACGGCCATTTTATTTCGAATCTTCATCTTGTGTAGTATCGTTGTCCCTCTCCTTATACTCTCGTCCTCCAACAAACTCAATCAAAAATTTCACATTTACCAGCATGCCGTGGGAGTTATTGCGTAATATGAGGGCTGTATCATTGGAATCGTTGCCGGGTGGTGGAACGCATAGGGGAGCAGGGGAGGGAGTCATACCGTCTGCTCAAGGTCATTCATGAGCCGAGAATTCGACCACGCAGCAGATGGTTTCGCCAACGGACAGCACCACGCAGGCTGTGTTTGCGCCATAGGCGATAGTGGGCGAAATGATGCTGCCGGGCATGACCGGTTTTCTGTATTCAACTCTCAGTCCGCTGACCTGGAAATCTTCAGGCAGACACTCCAGCGCTATGCGAATATACTGAGCATTATTCATGTGGTTGTTATAGTCGATGTCGTCTCTCAGCACGCGGAAGGGCTCCAGAGTGCTCCATTGCGTATCAGGCAGAGTAATTTTGCGGGAACCATAGGTCATATCCAGCCGCGGCGGGAAGTGCAGAGTGTTCTGCACCTCGCGTGAAATCCTGCTCAGACGCCCGGTTGCCAGATTCACAAAAGCGGCGATACTCCAGCTCATGTAGCAGGGCTTGCCCTGCGCATCGTAGATGGCGGTGTTCCGGTATCCGAAAGCCCCCTGAAGGTCATAAACATACGATGAGCAGGTGAGACGCTCCCTCAGCCCGGGAACACGGAATACCTGGAGTTGCCGGAAGTTTACCACGGGAGTGGCGCCTTGCTCGTTCAGCCATGCACAAAAGGCGGAATCCTCCATGAATGCGATGACAGAGCAATCCTGCATCCACTGCACCGCCGAAAACAATTTCATGTTTCCGTTCTTGTCTGTATTGCTGGAGGATACGATGCTGGAAAAGGTTGGCATGTCCATATTGAATGATTGGAATAAGAGGGGAATCCCGACTTGGGGGTGGGATTTTAGTCTATCGACGGTACGCATTTTAACAAGTTTTGCATGGTGGTTCAAGTGTGTTGTATCACCATTTTCGTAAGGACCCTTGTTGAGGGAACAAAGAAATTCGCTTCATTTAAAAAAGGGCCCGAATCAGGTGATTTCTGATAGTACGGCTCCGGGGAAAGGTGTAAAAAGCCTCCCTGGGGTTTTGTTTTCCAGGGAGGCTTTTCATTCGGGTAGGGGTGACTGCAGGGCACAGTGCGGCCGCTCAATCAGCACAGTAGGGGCGCGATTTAGGTGCGGGGGCTCTCTCCGGCAGTCGATTGGGCGCGGTAAGTGACGCTGCGTGAATGCAGACGCGGGTTACCGTGACTCAGTTCAGGCGGAAATAGAAGCGTGTGTGAAAGGCGTTTTTACGCGAAAAGTCAAATAATAATCCGGCTGGAAATCATTTGAATGTGTGTAGCCCGGGGCAAATGTATTAAATGGGGGCTTGTTCTGCAAAAGTGTCAAAAGTCGGAGCAGGGAACAGAAGATACTGCCGAGAAGAAGAGAGAGGCTGGCTGGCGGCCAGGCGCGTGGGGATGGGGAAGGCTGCGGCGTCTGCCGGGCAGGTTGAGTGAAAAGTTGGAGAAGAGGGGTGGGATTCGTTTTCTATTGGTACGGACATATAGTTTATCGGGGGGGAGGTGTTATGTTGGCTCAGTTCATCTGGTGGCCCGGCATATCTCGTTTTGCCGGTGGAGAATTCTTCGAAGCAGGGCATGCCGTGTTGTCTGGCGTAGTATTCCAATTCGGAGATGAGTCGTTGAAGTGTGGCGCTGGGGGTGTTCAGGAAGGAACTGTCCACAATGGCCTCTGAGTAGGTTTCTGGTGCGTTCACAACTTGTTCGGCCCTGGCGGTCTGACCATTGTATTGGAGGGCGAACATGTACAGCGATAACTTCATGACGCTAGCTGTATCCAGGTGTAATCTGTTGCACAAATCGCGTAGAATACGTTGCATGACCTGGTTGCTACGGAAACTGCAGCCCGAGACTTTGTCATTTGCTTCTTCCGCCTCGCTTTTTCCGGGCTTGAGCCCTGCCGGATACGGATTTTGTGGCAATACGCGGTATTTATCCAGAATCTCTCGCGTACGCAGCGGGTTCTGGTTGATTTCATCCAGCAGCATATCGCGGAATCGGATGGCTTCGTCCCGGGCTGCTATTTCGCTCCCATATTGCTTATCGGAGAAATAACGAGCCAGGGTTGTCCCTTGTCGGTTGATGGCGACCCTCCAGCCTTGGAAGTTCGTGTACGTATACGTGAATCGGGTGATGTGACGCAGATTCATAACGATGGTATTTTATTTGTTCAAGTACTGTGGTACAACTTTTATTAGTTGTATTCCAGCTAATTTACACCTGGGAATTCCTTCCCACCAACGGTGAGTTTTGAACTGTCTGCATTTTATCCCTTTGCTATAGGATGTCAATCCTATATGTATTGTAGGATTGCAAAATTAGATGTTTTACATGGTAATACTTTCATTTTTTACAGCAAAAAGGTAGGGTTTGGTGTTCATTGATACAAAATTCGTCAAAAAAGAGCCGAAAAAGTAAATGAAAGGGCTGAAAAGTGTAGGATGATGCCGTCTCAGCGCCCGCTTTCTGCTACGCGTTGCGCTGGATGCTGCATCATGAGCCGATCATGCAGGTGAACAGAGGGGAATATATCATAGGTAGGAAATGCCTTGCCGCCCCCGGCTTTTTATCGTTTCCTGGCAATCCTTGGGTTACTAGTATTACGTTTCATTCTTCGTGGCAGACCGGGACTTGCGCGGCCGACGGAAATGTGCTAAGCTTCTGTGCGTGACATCTAATGCTCTCAGGACAGTCGAAGTGGTTGCGGCAATCATCATCGATGCCGCAGGGCGGGTGCTGGCGGTGAAATGCCCGGATTCCAAGCACAGCGGAGGTTGGGAGTTCCCCGGCGGCAAGATAGAGCCTGGAGAAGCTCCTGTTGCTGCGATTGCTCGTGAAATTCAGGAAGAACTGGGAGTGCAGATTAAAGTAGGCGAACTGCTGCATACCATAGAGTGGGATTATCCCACTTTTCATTTGAGTATGCGTTGTTTTGTTTCTCGCATTCTGAGCGGCAACATGCAGTTACGGGAGCACACGGAAGCCCGCTGGCTGGAGGCTGCATCTCTGGATTCTGTAGCATGGCTGCCGGCGGATGTGGATGTGTTGCCGCATGTGTTCCGGTATTTGACCCGGGGTGTGGATGAAATGTGATGCCTTGACACATGCGGATAGATGCCTTGTTCAGTATACGCCCATCATACAGAGAAGCTGTTGTTTGCCGGTATGTTGCCGTCCGTCCTCTTTCCATATTATCACGGGAACGCATGAGAATCTTTACATGCCCGGGCAAATGTGCTACTGTGTGGTCGATATGATGAACCTGCCGATTCGCCCGCGCCGCAACCGTAAGTCTGCTGCTGTTCGTGGTCTCATGCGAGAGACTACACTCTCTGCCGCCAATCTGATTTACCCCATGTTTGTGCAGGAGGGGAATGAAGATACGCCCATTGACTCTCTGCCGGGGTGTACGCGCTGGAGCGTGGCCGGTATTGTGCAGGAATGCAAACGCCTGTATGCGCTGGGCATTCCCTGTGTGGATTTGTTCGCGGTGGTGCCCGGGGAGAAGAAGGACGCCGCGGGCAGCGAGGCATGGAACCCGGAGGGGGTGGTGCCCCGCGCCATCCGTGCCATCAAGGCGGCGGTGCCGGAGCTCTGCGTGATGACGGATGTGGCACTGGACCCTTTCAACACCTACGGTCAGGATGGCCTGGTGCGTGAGTATGAGGATGGTTCCTACGAAATTCTGAATGATGAGACGGTGGAGGCACTCTGCCGCCAGGCCCTTTGCCATGCCCGTGCCGGGGCAGATATCATTTCCCCAAGCGATATGATGGATGGCCGCATTGCTGCCCTGCGTGCCGCACTTGATGCCGAGGGCTTTACCAAGGTGTCCCTCATGAGCTATACGGCCAAGTATGCCTCTGCTTTCTATGGGCCGTTCCGCGGGGCTTTGGGCAGTGCCCCGAAGTTTGGCGACAAGAAGACGTACCAGATGGACCCCGGCAATGTGCGCGAGGCGCTGCGAGAAGCTGCACTGGATGCCGCAGAAGGTGCTGATTTCCTGATGGTGAAGCCCGCTACTCTGTATCTTGATGTGATAGCGGAGATGCGCCGTGCCACCACTCTGCCTATTGCCGCATATCATGTGAGCGGTGAGTACCTGATGGTGAAGGCTGCTGCTGCCTCCGGCTGGCTGGAGGAGAAACAGTGCATGCTGGAAGCTCTGCTCTCCATTCGCCGCGCCGGGGCAGATATGATTCTGACCTACGCTGCCCCGCAGGTGGCCGAATGGCTGGATGGCGGCTGTCTGTAACCCATTACCTGCCCAGCTTCCCCCTATGGCTCGCCGTCGTAAACTTCCTCGCAAGGATGCTCTGCTGGTTTTCCTGGTTCTGCTGGTAGCCGGGTTGCTGGTGGAGCGCTTTGGCGGCGATGACACCATTCTCCGCTGGCTGGAGGTTGTCCCCACCGTGCAGCAGGAGGAATATGTGCCCACCCTGGGGGCTGAAACGCTTTCTGCCGATGTGGCGCATACAGCGTCGCTCCGGAAACAAGTGGATATTGCTGCTATTCCCAAGTCCGGCAAGCCTGTCCGCTTTCTTATGCACAATGTGCAGAACTATTTTGTGGAGGGTGAGGCTTACCGCTCCCGCTATGTGCTGACCCCCAAGCCGAAGGCGTCTCGCGATGCCGTGGTAGAGGTGATAGCCTCTGCTCATCCTGCCATTGTCGGGCTGGTCGAAATCGGCGGCCCGGTTGCCTTGCAGGATTTACGCCAGCGGTTGGCCTCACAAGGGTTGGAATATCCTTATTACCGAGTGCTGCCGAGACAGGGCGAGGACCGTGCACTGGCATTGCTTTCCATGCACCCCATTGTACAGGATAACTCACAGGAGAATGTGAAGCTGCACCAGCAGAAGCGCCGCAAGATGCTGCGTGGTATTCTGGATGTAACCGTGCGCCTGGATGACGGCCGCCTGTTCCGCATCATCGGGGCGCACCTGAAATCCCGCGTGTCGGACAACGCGGGTGCCGCCACCGCCCTCCGCAAGCAGGAGGCCTACACCCTGGCCCAGCACATCCAGCACGTTGCCCGCACCCAGAAAGGTATGCCCCTTCTGGTATTCGGAGATTGGAATGACAGCCCGACCGATGCCGCACCGCAAATCCTCCAGCAAGGCATTTCTCAGGATTCCTCCCTTCGCCGTCTTTCTCCCAAAGATTCCCGTGGTGAGGAATGGACCCTCTATTTCAAGCGTGGCAAGGAATACTGCATCTACGACCAGATCTTCGTGAATCCAACCCTCCGCGAGCGCATGCGCGGCCAAGGTGGCATCGTTGATATCCCCGCCGCAACCAAGGCCTCCGACCACCGCGCCCTTTGGTGCGATTTGCGCTGATGTTGAAAACGCATACGATGTAAGGCGATATTCTCTTATCCCCAAGAAGGAGGAGACTATGCAATCCTGTAGAGTCTGCAGAACAATAATTGTCCCTTGTAAATTGACCTTTTCGTTGGTATAATGCGGGGCATGAGTGAGCAGCGATTGGCGATTGCGGTTGATTTCGGGGGGACGAGTATCAAGATAGGCGTGACCCGTGGGGCGGAGCTGGTGGATAAGGCTGAACCGCTGCCTACGCCGGAGTTCGATAGTCCGGAGTCCATTATGGCCGCCATGTGCGCCACGATGAAGGCGCTGCTGCGCAAGCATCCGCAGGTGGCGGCTGTGGGGCTGGGAATGCCCGGCTGGGTGGATTTTTACAAGGGAGTGCTCTACCAACTCACAAATGTGCCGGTGTGGAATCACCAGGTGCCGGTGCGCGAGGTGATGGAGCGCGAGCTGGGGCTGCCTGTGGTACTGGATAATGATGCAAACTGCATGGGCTATGCCGAGTGGAAACTGGGAGCGGGCAGGGGACTGGAGAGCCTGCTGTGCCTGACGCTGGGTACTGGTATAGGTGGCTGCATTGTGGTGCACAACCGTATGCTGCGTGGTCGCAATGTGTCCTGTGCGGAGCTGGGACAGACCAGTGTGGATTTCAAAGGGCGCGTGGGGCCGTTCGGCAACCGTGGCGCGGTGGAGGAATATATTGGCAACAATGAGTTCGCGGCAGATGCTGTGGCTCGCTATGCCGAGGCCGGAATTCAGAAGACGGTGGCCGATTGCTCTCCGTATCTGCTGGAGCAGGCTGCCCGCGCGGGCGATGCCATTGCTCTGGAGATGTACCGCGCTTTTGCGGAGAAACTGGGTTGCCTTATCATGAATATGATGTATGCGCTGGTGCCGGAGGCGTTCATCATCGGCGGCGGTGTGGCGAAAGCCGGAGATTTACTCTTTGACCCGCTGCGTGCCAGCCTGAAGGAACAGCTCTTCCCGGTGCATTATGATAACCTGCGTCTGCTGCCCGCTCAGTTCGGGGCAGATGCCGGCATTATCGGTGCAGGACTTATGGCTGCAGACTATGCGGCAGGGGTGCTGAAATAGGCATCGTTCATTGTTATCCACTTATCTTTTTGCAGCACGGTGGATATCAATCATTTTGCATACCATAAGAAAAAAGACCTGCAAAAGCAGGCCTTCGAAAGAGCGGATGATGGGATTCGAAC
>DEPT01000037.1 GCA_002358905.1 Akkermansiaceae bacterium UBA3385 | reverse complement strand
GCGTGACCGGGGCAGTCAACGTGAGCGTAGTGACGCTGCTCGGTCTCGTACTCAACGTGAGCGGTAGAAATGGTAATACCACGCTCGCGTTCTTCGGGGGCGCCGTCGATCTGATCGTAAGCACGGGCTTCAGCCATACCGCGATCTGCAAGAACCTTGGTAATTGCAGCGGTGAGGGAAGTCTTGCCATGGTCAACGTGACCGATCGTACCCACGTTCACGTGGGGCTTGGTGCGCTGGAATGATTCTTTGGCCATAATTTTAATTTAAGTTAGAGCTGCTATTCTTGCAAGAAATCAAAAAGCTTCTGGCGGGATTTGAACCCGCGACCTCATCCTTACCAAGGATGCGCTCTACCACTGAGCTACAGAAGCGACTTGACTCCGGGCGTCCCACTCGTGTGAGACGTGAAAGCGAGAGGAGTATACACGCACTTTTCCGCCAAGTCAATGATTATTTCTAAAATTTCTCATTTTTTTCACAAAATCTACCAGAATTCGCCAGAATTCCCCCTGAAACAGATAGAAAGTTGGGTTGAAATGAGCAAAAGTTGGGTACAGAATGAGGGCCTATGAAGAAATTCGCACTCACAACCGCCGCGATTCTGCTCGGCCTGGTAAATCTGGCACAAGCAGACGATACAAACAACACAACCGGCAATTGCTGCAACAAATGCTGCGATAAGCCGTGTGAAACAGACGCCAAAGCCTGCCCCAAACCTGCAGAAGAATGGCTTAACATCGAAACTGTGACGCTCGAAGCCGCCAATGGCGACCCGATTGCACAGTACACAGTTGCCTATCTGACCGAAACCGGAGATGAAAACACTGCACCTGATACTGAAAAAGCCAGGGAGTGGTATACTAAGTCTCTGCCTGGTCTTGAGAAAGCAGCTGCTGAAGGACACCCCGCAGCATGCCGTGCGCTCGCGCGTATGTACGCAGAGGGTAAAGGCGTGGAAAAGAACCCCGAAATGGCAGAAAAGTACATGAAGATGTACAAGGAAATCTGCGATAAGAAATGCGAGGAATGGAAAAAGAAGAACGCAGAAGAAAAGAAGTGCGCTCCCCAGTGCCCTGCTCCTGCAGCTCCTGAAAGCAACTGAAATAATTAACAACATCCCCTCGTCGTTGGGCGAGGGGGTATATTTTTATCAATAAAATACCTGTTTCAGGTATAAGCCATCCGCTGGCGCGCAGTACCTGGTTTTCAGGCCCAGTGGTTCAGAAAGCATTTTCTGCAGCGCCTCACATGTCAATTTCCCGCGCGCCACCTGATGGGCTGTTCCAACAAGCAGACGCACCATACGGTACATGAAACCATTTCCATGCACGTTCAATCGCAGCATCTCCCCTTCCCTGCTCACAGATGAACTATAAATGGTGCGTATATAAAAATCTTCCGGAGGACAAGCCGGTTCATTTCCCCGATTTGCAGCAAAACGTCGGAAATCATGAGTTCCTTCGTACAATTTCATTGCCTCGGCCAAGGCATCCACATCAAAATCCAAGGGAAGATGCCAGGCTCTCCCCTGCATAAAAGGGGACATTACTGCTGCCCGGCAAATAAGATATTCATACTCTTTCCCCACTGCACTGAACCGGGCATGAAAATCATCTGCAACCGGCCGCACTTCCATAATGCGAACACTGAGCGGCAGGTGCGCATTCAATGCAGCCAGCCAATTTGCCGGACTCATACGACATGATTCGGGAAAATCTGCGTGAAAGCACTGAGCACAGGCATGAACCCCGGCATCTGTGCGTCCACTTGCAGCAATCCTCACAGGTGCTTTCAATATACGGGCAACGGCTGTCTCGATAGTATCCTGCACTGATTCGCCACCCCGCTGGCTCTGCCAGCCACAGTATGGCTGACCATCATAGGCACAAGTGAACAGTAAACGAGCCATATACGGAACAGAAATTATAAACAAACACCGCAGTTCTCATTTTTCAGAGAACTGCGGCGGGCATCATCAAAACGTGATAATCAAGGTGAAAATATTCTATCAGAGTTCGAGGTCAATCTCGGCATCGCCGCCAAGGTCGTCTTCACCCATGGCATCGTCCGAAACTTCCTCTTCACCGGCGGCATCGTCAGACGTCTCTTCGTCGGCTGCAGGTTCCTCGGTGGTCTCTTCTTCAGCAGCGGGCTCCTCGGTGGTTTCCTCGTCGGCTGCAGGTTCTTCATCTGCGGCAGGCTCCTCAATGTCACCGGAGATATCCTCATCGGCAGCGGGTTCCTCGGTAGTTTCTTCCGTGTTTTCCTCCGTTGTCTCTTCGTCTGCAGCAGGAGTTTCTTCAGCTGCATCATCCTCCGTGGCGGGCATCGTGCTCACAGCCCCCATGGTTTCACGCTCCACCTCAACAGCATCCGGAATAGCAGGCACATCCTCTTCAGAAGCGAACTTGAACGCGCCGTTGTCATCGCAGGAAGCGGTGTAAGAAAGAGCAGATGCCAGCTTGCTGGAGCCATAGAACTCAACAAAGGCAGGAGGGTTATTGTTGCTTTCAGAATCTGCGTTGTATGTATAAAGCTGCCCCTTGGCAAACTGATCCTTGGAGGGAGACTCAGCAGATGCACCGGCACCTACGCCAACGGCACAGACCAGAGAAGCGTCATCAACTTCGCCATCAGCCTCAACTACAGGCTTACTGGCCTGCACTCGACCCATCTCACGCACCAGACGGCACACGGCATCAGAATAAGCATTCGCTTCACTGGCAACAAGAGCGTTGGCATCGGCGCTGAATACACGCACGCTGGCGTTCTGGAAGCGCTTGTTAAGCACCTCTACGCGGGGCGCCACAGCTTCTGCCGTCTTATAGTCGGTCACTTTCTGCAGTTCAGCAGTCAGTTCTTCGGCCAGCTGCTGGGCGGACTTTTCTTCTTTCTGACAGGAAGTAAGCACGCCGAATGCCAGCAGGGCGCAGGAGGGGATGAAGAGAAAACGTTTCATGGAGGGAATAAGATAATCTACGTTCCAAAAATTAGCAGGATTTCGTCCTCGTGTCAAGGTAAAGAATGACGATTAAGGAAAAAATAGCGGATTTTTCAATTTGTGAGCGAATTCAGAGCTTTAAATCATAATTTTGACGGCTCAGGCAGTATATCCGCATAAAAACCGGGATCGGAGCCTTCAATAACTGTAGCCCCCACGGTGCGGGAATAAAACTCCTGAGGTCCTGTACCGCCGATGACAGCATAGGCATACCCCATGGCCCGCATCTGTTCCAGCGCTGTAATGAGCAGCGCCTTACCCACTCCTCCCATTCGCAGCGCAGGATCCACCCCCATAGGGCCAATGAATCCACGAGCCGTGGCATCATAACAGGCAAATCCTACCACCTGACGCTCTCTCGTTGCAATGATGCATCCGCAAGGCTGATGAGACATGGCCACCTGAAACTCGCTCACCCACCTGGTGCTGAACGTTCGGGCTACCCACTCTTCTGTTGCATGCATTTCGAACGGGCGGCACGGACGAATCAGTACCCCCTGCTCCGCCAGTTCAGCACGCAGCGGTGCACCTTCCGGCAAGGCATATAAACGTACAAGCATATCTACCATATATCTGACAAAAGATGAAGATGTGAAGAAAAAAAGAACTCCGCAGGCTGTGAACCTGCGGAGTTGCAAATAAATGATTGTTTATTTATCCTTCTTGGCGCCCTTCTTCGCATTGAAGTAGTAAACGTCCAGCTGGTCAGCCAGCTCATTAGGCACACCAAACATCGTCTTGATGTAACGTGCCATGGCAACAGCCTCGCGGAAGTCAGCAGGTGCCTTCTGCCAGCTAAGCTTATCCATGGGCTTCGGAGCCTGCGCTGCATACTCCTTCACTCCCGGCATAGCCCAAAGCAAGCTCATGGCGCGATTCAAGGCGTCCAGGGGAAGCGTCTTCTGAGCACCATGCATGCTCATTGCGGACTGGCAGTAAAAGTCCACAGCCACACTGGCGGCCTTCACCTTATCCTCGGCAATCGTTGTCTGCAGCTGCTCGGCAGGAACCTGTGCAGCAGCGGCACGGGCAAGCGCATAACGCAGCCAGCCATTGCTTTCTGAATCAAGGTTGCGGTTATAGGTTTTCATAACCCCTTCCACGGCTTCCTTGGTAGCGGCAAAGGAGTCAGGCTGATCATTAATCATACCTACAACCTTGGCAGCGGCAAGACGAGCCGCATCAGAACCAGTAAGGACAGATGCCCCGGGAAGTTCTGCAGACAAGCTCTTGGCCGCAGCCACATCAGCCATGCGCACAGCGCAGGTCAGCTCATGCAGAGCAGCCATGGTGCACGGAGAACCGGGCAGACCTGCAAATGCAGCGTACTTCTTCTTCACCTTGGCAAAATCCTTACGGGCGGCTGCATAGTCGCCGCCATAGTAGTCACGCAAGGCGTTGGCCATATCTGCAGGCGTCTGGATGTAGAACATCTTGAGCGTCGATGCCTTGGCAGACATCAACTGATCCGTACCCTTCTGCATGTAGAAGAAGGAGCCATTGCCATCGCTACGCACCATTTCCACCTGCGCTGCACCAGCACCAGGCAGGGCAGCGTAAGCTTTCAGCTTAGCTCCTTCCTGCGCAGCAGCAAACTGCACACCGGTAAAGGCAGCCAGAGCAAATCCGACATATTTGAGTGATTTCATGTTTCTGAAATGATGGGGTTATGATTACTTCTTCTTGCTGCTCTGAAGATTACGCTGGAACTCCTTGTTTTCCTTATCTTCCTTCATCACGGCAGGATCCGTGCCATAATTATGCACAGCACTCAGCACCTTGTTGAATTCGTCGCGGTCTTCGGCGGTAAGTTTGCCCTCCATGCCACTGCGGCGGATAAGGTTCACATACAGCTGACCCGTATTCCAGGCAGTCCAGCGGTCGGAGTTCTGGAAGCCCTTCTGCAGACGGTCGCCCTGCGTGGGGTTGTTACGCTTCCAGAAGATTTCCATAATGGCCAGACATGCCTTGGCGGAGTAACCCACCTGTCCCTTGTGCTGGTTGAACAAGTTCATGTAGGCAAGCAACGCATTCTTCGAATCGTTGGCCTTGGTGTAGGCTTCGCCCTGCATCAGCATCATATCCAAGCGGTCACGCTGGTTCTGACGGTTACGCAGGTACTTGTTCGTGGTTTCGACAGCAGCTGCTGCATTACCCGTACGCAGGTGAAGCTTGGTCAGCCCAACCAGAGCGGGGCCACCCACCTCCGGGGTGGGATTGGCAGCCACCTTGGTGTAAAGGGCGGCAGCCTCCTGCTGCTTGTTGGCATCCTTCGAATAAGCAAGGGCATTTGCCTTGCCGAGCTCGGCATCGGGTACAAGGTCCTTACCGCGGCCGATAACGGCATCATAGTAAGCAACGGCCTGGCCCAGCTCCTCTACTCGGGCAGAAGGATCAGGGAACTTACCCACATACTTCACCAGGTAATCACCAACCTGCACACAAATATAGTTGGTAAGATCCTCCGGCTTGAAGGTGTTGGTCATATTGCGGAACACCTCCTGAATCTGACCCTCCATCTTTTCCTTGGCAGCCTTGTCTTCCTTAAGAGAAGCGAGCTCCTGGTTCATGGAGTTAATCTGAGCCATGCGGAAGATAGCATTGGCGTACTTATCGTTCGGGTCAATGCCGGGGAAGCTCGTGAAATGAGCAGTCTTTTCTTCCAGGGTCAGGTCCTTGCCATGGTAAGCCTTCATACCCTTGATGTAGGCATCCACATAAGAGTTGATGGTCTTTTCCAGTTCGGGATCAGCCTTCTCATTCTTGAACATATACGTTGCCTCGCGGGCAATGGTAGACTGAGCAAGCTTCACCACGGCATCAAAGTCTGCCTGGTCCTTAACCATGGTCAGGTACAGGGACACCATGGGCAGAACAAAGGGATCGCCCTCGGCATCGCCATCCTTCCAGTAACGGTCAGCGTACTCGCGGCACTGAGCCTTGGCAGCCTCTTCTGTCACACCTTCTGCGGGGTACTCGCCAGCATACGATGCCAGCCAGAACAATGCATTGGCAGCAGTAGAGCGGCCGCTCTTGGTACCCAGCTTCACACCACCATCTGCAGCGCGCTGCAGGCGGGGGATGGATGTAGCTTTCACCGCATCATCCGTGCTGTTCAGCAGCATACCGGCAGCAAGCAGTTCTGCCGTGGGATACAAATCGCTATCCGGCCAGGACGCACAGATATGATCGCAGAGTTTGAGGGCTCGCTTCTTATCTTCCTCTGCACTCTTATCGTCTGCTGCGGCATCGCGACGCTTCATCAGCTGGTCAATTGCACCGTAGTACATCTTGTCCGCAAGCGGGGCCATCTTCAGGTCAGTTGTCGTGTACTTGGCAGCATATTCATCGAACACCTTGATAGCTTCATCACGATAAGCAGGCTTTTCTGCAGCCAGGCGTGCGTATGCATCCATCAGGAAGAAGTACACATAGTTGTCATAGTTGGCAGCTTCCTCAGGCTTGAGGGCATCCTTATTACCTTCTACGGCAACCATCTCGCCACTGTCGATGAGGGCGCGGGCAGATTTCAGCACATCCTCAAATGCACCAATCTGGTACTGGGCTGCCGGCACCATGTAACGAGCCGTCAGGTACAGCTTGTTGGTCTTGTCTTCCTTGTAATGCTCAATCACCTCTTCAGCGCAGGGAACAACATTCTGCCAGTCCTTCTCATCAATGGTGCGCTTCATCTTCTGGAATGCAAGGACCTTATTCTGGTCGCCCATATCCTCATTTTCCAGCATCTTCTCATACTTCAAGCCGGCTTCATCATCGCCAGTCATGCGGCAGAGCGAACCCAGCTGCATAATCACCATGTTGCGAAGAGGACGCGGCTCAGCTTCGGCACCTTCCGAGCCCTTTCCGGGAAGCGCCAGCTTACCATAGCGGTCATACAGAACCTGGAAACCACCCTTTGCCAGGCGGTTGGAGCCCATATCCTTAGCAATGGTGGCAGAAGAAAGAATGGAGAAGCCATCGAACTCCGCGCCCTTTTCGCTAAGTGCCTTGAAGTTCTCCAGCAACTTCTTGCTGGACGCACCATTCAAACGCACTCCGGTACCGGGGTCGGTAATCGGCCTCTTATAGGCACCAATAGCCTTCACCTCAGCAGCAAGTGCGGTGCGTGCTGCAGGCATGTCTGCAACAAGACCAAACAGCGTATTGGCGGTACGAGCTGCATCAGCAGCCTGCGTCTCATTGCCGTCAATCAGCCCCTTCTCCATCACCTTGTAGGCACGCTGACCAAGGTTATAGAACTTATTGGCATTGCGGGCAGCACGGGCAGCATCCAGATTATAGCTGGCAGGGCTGGACTCAATGAGCTTGTATACCCAGCCCACGTTTTCCGGGTTGGAGATAGCTACATTGACAATGGTATTGAGACCTTCCATGGCCATTTCATCAGGCACACGGCCCTTCACCTTGCGGCTCATCTCAAGATATTCCGCTGCCTTCTTGAAATCGGGTGTAGCCTTGAGGATGTTAGCCTGCACCAGGACAAAGCAAATCTGGCCTTCAATCTTGAGCTTCTTTTCCATGGCGCTCACCTTACCGCTCTGCACCAGTCCGAGGTATTTCTCAAAGCAGGCAATAGCGTCCTCAAACTTGCTCTTATCGCCATTATCCTTACCGGCATCGCCCACGCCCTGCTTATAACGGCAGTTGCCCATCTGGAACAGAGCATAGGTGAAATACGGCTCATATGCTTCAGGCTGACCAGCTACGCTTGCCTTGGCCTTGGCCAGGGTAGCAGGGTCTCTCCACTTAGGCTCATCCATGAATGCCTTGAAAGCATTATATGCCTCATCATACATGCCGGCCTTGAAATAAGCTACAGCCTTCTCCCATGCGTAGAAGGGCAGCACATAGGCAAACTGCTTGGCTGTGGCACCCTTGCCACTGAAGCGCTTGATAACCGAATCGCAGAGCTTCACGGCATCTTCTGTCTTCCCTTGTTTCACCAAAGCCTTCACCTTGGTCAGAGAAGACAGCGGATCCTGAGCCTGGCAAACCATCGGCATCGAGAATGCCAGGGCAGCCATTACAGATACTGCTGTGGTGTAAGTATTCATAAATTGTTCTTAGGTATTGAAAAAATTGTCGAGGGTTATGAACAAAGAAAGGGAGCACGCGGATTCTGGTTCCGGCACGCTCCCCTTCTGAGCCCGAGTAACGGGATTACTCCTGGGCAGCGGTGTTAAGGCCCACAGTAGAAATGCCAGCTTCAGAAAGAGCAGCCATCACGTCCACGATACGCTGATGCGGCGTGGTCGGGGCACCTTCCACCATAACGATAGGATTCGTATCTGCAGCCTTAGCTGCTTCCGCCAGGTTCTTGAGAGCTTCCACCAGCTCACCCAGTTCACGCTCTTCGCGATACTCAGGCGTGCGGGGGTCAAGCGCCGGATTCATGGCACCGCCCATGGGCATATCACCATTCCAATACACGGCACCGGAAGCTTCCACCTTGATTCGGCCGGGTTCCAGGGGAGGCGGTGCACCACCGGAGGACGGAGCACCGGGAAGAGAAACACTCAGGCGCTTCTCGCTCACCAGAGAGGTAGCCACAATGAAGTAAATCAGCAGCAGGAAGCAGGCGTCCATCATGGATGACATGTTCATCTCCGGCTCCTGCTCTTCCTCAGCTGCGCGTTGTTTGCGTCTTGCCATATCTAATAAACCTTTCTTCGTTAATTATCCTTTGGCAGGCAGAGTACCAAACACCACGTTGGTGACACCTGCGGCGGCACCGCAGCGGATAGCCGTGGCAGAACGTTCCCAGGGAGTATCCTTGTCACCACGCACATACAGGCGAATCATGGCAGGATCCATATTCTTTGCCTTGTACATTTCAACCTGCTTGGTGATGAAATCAGTCAGGTCCTGAGTCTGTTCCTGGGCGTAGCCAATGGTCTTGGCTCCGTCAGATACACTCCAGATGACACCGGGGCGGTACATGCTGTTGAATTTATCAACCGTACGGGCATCCATCTTTTCGGTATCCGGGAACACGTTGACCACAATACAGCCGTTGGCATCCTTCATCTCGGAGCACGTCACAGCATTGGGCATCTTAACGCAGGGGTCCTTTGCCACCGTAATCTGAGAGGCATTCACCACGAAGAAAATAATCAGCAGGAAGCAGGCATCCATCATGGATGACATGTTCAGCTCCGCCTTCGTCTCTTCTTGAGATCGTGCTTTCTTTTTTGCCATATTAATGACGGGGGGGGTCTTGAGTTACGCCGGCACCGTGCTACTCGTTAACACCGCGGTGCCGGCCCGAAATGCGGGAGGAATCAGGCCTCCTCCTCCTCCTCGTATTCTTCTTCAACCTCTTCCTCCTCACCACCGAAGCCTTCGGGGATGCGGGCAAGCATGGCCTCACCATTCAGCGTGTTGATGGCAGCATTCATCATGTCCTCAACAGCGTTAATGCATTCAGCCTCACGGGACTGAGCAATCTTCTTCTGGAAGTAGAAGGTGGGCAGAGCGATAAGAGAAATAATCAGACCCCAGAAGGTGGTAAGAAGTGCCACGGAGATGGAGCCTGCAAGCGTGGTCGGGTCAGCCTGACCGGTTTCAGCCAGCACGGCGAAGGCTTCCACCATACCCTGAATCGTACCGAACAGACCGATGGTCGGAGCAGTGGAACCGGAAAGAGCAACAAGATCCACAAAACGCATCAGAGCGGGGCGTTCGTTGGCGGTGAAATCAGCCACTGCGTCGGACACAGCATCCTTGCCCAGGTCTTCGGGACGGTTAGCGTCCACATTCGGCAGTGCATAAGCAACCAGGCGGCCCAGGTAGGTGGGGCTTTCGGTAGCAAGCTTAATGGCGGACTGCACGCGGCATTCGCTCATGAGGGCTACAAGTTCATCACGCAGAGCTGCAGGAGCAAAGTGCTTCTTGTTAAGCTGCATGGCGCAATACACAACAAGCATGATGGTAAGGAAGAACAGAACCACAAGGGGAATCATGGTCCAGCCACCGTCAATCACCCACTTCTGGAGCATGTTGGTCTGCTTGGCAGCAGCCTCAGCTTCTTCCTGAGCGAACACCATACCGGGGAGAGTAATCATTGCGGCAGTCAGGAGAGACAGCGCACGGACACTGATACGAGTAATCATGGATTTCATAGTTAAAATATGCAGAATTGACGCCTCTATTTAAGCATATTCTCTCCACATAGCAAGAACGAATTGCAAATTTTCTGCTTTTTTCGTGAAAAAAAATGCCAATTTTATCGTATAGTCACGGCTTCATACCAGCCGCCTGGTATATTTTCGGAGCGAGCGCAGTATTTTCCCGCACGCCTGTAAAACGCTCTGCACCCACGCCTGCCGCATATACCGGAACAGCCACCCCGCTATGCCTGTAGGTTGAAAAATCTCCTGTCACCATTCCGGTTTCACGGTTTGCATTCGGGATGCTCAACCCGCCGGTCTGATGATCAGCCGTCACTACCAGCAGGGTGTCCGGATGCTTCTTCATCCATTCCAGCACCACACCCACAGCCTGGTCAAAATCCAGCGTTTCCTGAATCACACCTTTCAGATCCTTGGTATGCGCCTCCATGTCGATTTTGGAGCCCTCAATCATCAGGAAAAAGCCATCCTTGTCTTTTTCCAGCACGCGGAGTGCCTTTTCCACTTGCCGGGGCATCCAGTCGCCACGTTTATCCGGCGATTCACACTCCCCAGGTGCTGCCAATTCCAGCATCCGGGTCTTTTTCTCCAGTTCTGCGCGCTGTTCATCTGTAAAATCAGCAGACCCACCGCCTGCTACCACATCAAACCCGGCTTCCAGCAAGGCAGCCGCTATCGCCGGAGTGTCCTTCCGACTCTTTACATGAGCATAAAACGCTGCAGGAGTGGCGTCCGTAACAGATTTAGTCACCACTATACCCGTTGCCTTACCGGCTTTGCGCATGCGCGCTGCAAGAGATTCCACCGCACGGCCTTCTGCATCCAATCCCAGCTGTCCGTTGATTGCCTTGCAGCCGCAAGCAATAGCTGTACCACCCGCAGCAGAGTCCGTGATAGCGTGGGATGCAGACGTCGTAATCGAGAATCCAGTCACGGGAAGCGAGGTGATATTCAACTTGGAACCATTATAAAGCCAGGCAGCCCACACATGCTCAGAGCCCATACCATCACCAATCATCAGCACCACATTACGGGCCACTTTCTGCCCGGCAACATTCGCGCGCACGCGCGCGAAGTTTACATTACTGGGCTGAGATGCCCCTACAAGCGAACCAAAGCACAGCAGAGCTGTCAGCATCAGAGTCTTATTCATGGCAGGAAGTCTAGCATATTTTCTCTGTATTCACAAGCAGAGTCTTCAGAAAAAAACATCATTCCTGACAGCATATTGTGACGCAAAAAACCGCCAGGAATTTCTCCCCGGCGGTTTAAAGGAAACAGGAAAGTCAAAAATTATTTGCTGCGGCTGTCGAGAACCTTCACAGGCTGATCTGCAACAGTACCGGGCTGAACCGGCTGTTCTTCAGGCAGGAGATTCTTGGGCATAGCGCGAAGCTTGGGAGCAGGCTGAGTCTGGCAGCAGCAGGAGCTGAATGCAACAGCGCACACAACAGAAACAATGAGAGTGGCAAATTTCATAAAAAAGTGTATGGTTAGATGATTCCAGTGCGTATTCAACCAAATTCATTCTGATTAGTCAATACAAATTTTATCGCGCTATTACTTTTTAGCTCATTCTGAGAAGTGTAAAAACAAATG